>JBIKMK010000536.1:0-3702 GCA_044359315.1 Bryobacteraceae bacterium
TGGCAGCCCAAGCACTTGGCGTCGTAGAAGGCCGCGTTCTTGCGCTGCGGAGCGTCGTGAGCATCGTGGCAGGTCAGGCAGCTCAGCTTGCCGGACTTTTGGAAGCAGGTGCTGGCCATTAAGCCTACCGGCTGAAACCGGACCGAAAGTGGATCATCCAGTTCCGGCTCCCGCGAGGCGTTCTGGGCCGGTGGCGTGCGGTGGCATTGGCCGCAGATCAGCACCTGCTGGCGTGCGGGAAAGCGCCCCGGGTTCAGAACGTTCTTGGCCGTGGGAGCCTTCACATGCGCCGCCCCGGGCCCGTGGCAACGCTCGCACTGGACGCCCGGGACCATCTGCTTCAAGTCCGGACCCGTGGCGTCGTCGCCCGGCTGGACGCCGGTTGCATGGCAGCCAAAACAGCGGCGCGCATCGGCCACGGACTGCCGTACACCCAGCGCGTCATCGAGCGTCACGGGCGGCGAGCGGCGATGTCCGGGCGTAAAGTCGGCGGTCTTCGAATCGAGATAGTAGCTCAGCCGGTGCTCCACCCAGCGGCCCTCGCGTTGGCCGACGTAGGTGATGCCATAGAGGCCGGAGCCGAAGGCCCAGTCAAATACGGCCTGTAGCGAATCCCCACCCTTGACGATCTCGACGCGGTTGCCCACCGGATAGCTGTAGCGGGTGCCATTGGCTTCGGCACGCGTGAGGCCCTGCAAGTAGTCAGCGGGGGCCGCCGGACGTAGCGCGCGCCCGTGGCCGGAGCGGGCATGGCGAGCGATCTCACCCGCGTGGCACGGCGCACAGGCGGCATTGCCGACGGGCTGGGCTACCCACAGTTGCCAGAAGAAGAACGCCGCGTGCATGGCCGATCCAATGGTAACTTGCCAGTTCCCGGTGATCCCCACGCCGGAAACGGTGATCCTCAGCCAGTAGCGCCCGGTGTGGCGCAGGCTGTCAGCATGCAGCGGGACTTTCAGTCCCGCCGGTTCATCACAGACGCCTCAGACAAAGCCTTTTCCGCTTCCATTCGCCCCAAGGCGGAATGAATTCCGCCTGCAGGCTGACAGCCCGCGCCACCACTTAAACGCCAGAATTTCTGACCAGTACACCAGGGCACTACCCCCGCCGCAGAGCATTCTCCAGCAGTAAGTCCAGAAACGCCTGCGCTGGGGCAGACAGCGGTTCGCGGCTGGAGTGGACAATGCCCAGCGGCCGCCGCAAGCTGCGTGGGACCAGTGGGATCGCCACCAACCGGCCAATCTCCACCCAGCTTTTCACCACCGGCTTCGGAAGAATGCTGACCCCCTGCGAGAGCGCCACGGCTTCCCGCACGGAATCCATGTTGTCCAGGTGCAGAATCTTCTTCACGGTGACTTTCTGCTCGCGGAGAAACCGGTCCAGGTGGCGCTGGATGGGCAGGTCTTCATCAAAGGCCACAAACGGTTCTCCCGCCAGCGCCATGGGGTGAACGGACGGCATCTGCGCGAACCGGTGGGTGGGGGCGGCTGTCAGCACCATCTCCTCCTCCCGCCAGGGGATTGCCACTAGATCGCGGGATGACTTGGGATAGCTCACCAGCCCCAGGTCCGCTTGGCCATCGCGGATCGCTTCGTAGATGCGCTCCGGGCGCATGTAATCCACCGTCAGTTGGGCCGCCGGGTAGCGCTGGCGGAACTCTTCCTGCAGCCGGTTCAGTTCCGGCAGGCGGAGCGAATAGATGGCCACAAACCGGACTCCGGTGCGAGGCTGGGCACCCAGCGCCGCAATCGAGACTTGCAGTTCTTCATGCTGGCGCAGCACCTGCTGGCAGAACTCCAGATAGGCCGTTCCGGCCGCCGTCAGCTTCATCGGCCGTCGGCTGAGCAGCGGTGCGTTAAACCGGCGCTCCAGCTCCTTCAGGTGTTGGCTGGCAGCGGATTGGGTGACACCGCATTCCTCCGCTCCCTTGGTAACACTCTTCAAATGAACAATTTCACGAAAAAGACGGAGGTCCGAGAACTTCAGCGAATACATTAGACAAACTAATAATACATCATCAGTTTGACGAATGAAAGAAGCTATTGCTATTCTTCGAAAACCCCCAGCGTCTGGAGGCGATTTTCTATGGACCAAGCACGTTTCGACCCCGCACTGCCCGCCCCGCAAGGCCTTTACCACCCGCAAAACGAGAAGGACGCCTGTGGCCTCGGCTTCATCGTCAACATCGATGGCACCCGCTCCCACTCGATCATTGAGCAGGGCATCCAGATCCTGATCAACCTCACCCACCGCGGCGCGTGTGGGTGCGACCCCGACACCGGCGACGGAGCCGGCATCCTGATCCAGATTCCGCACAAGTTCTTTGCCAAGGAGTGTGACCGGCTGGGCTTTACGCTGCCGCCGCAGGGCAAGTACGGCGTCGGCATGTGCTTTCTGCCCGTGAACCGCCAGCAGCGGCTGATGTGCAAGGGCATTCTGGAGCGCGTGGTGGAGGAAGAGGGCCTGGAGGTGCTGGGTTGGCGTGACACGCCGATCAACTCCGACGCCATTGGCCGCCTGGCCCGCGATTCGCAGCCTTATATCGAGCAGATCTTCATCGGCTGCACCAGCTGCGCCAATGAGGACGAACTGGAGCGGCGTCTCTACGTGGTCCGCAAGCGCGCGGAGAAAGAGATCGCCGCCGCCACCGAGATTCGCGACCGGGACTTTTTCTACATGCCGTCGCTTTCCGGCCGCACCATTGTCTACAAAGGACTGTTGCTGGCGCCGCAGATCGCACTGTTCTACAAGGAACTCGCCGACCCGGATACCGAAAGCGCGCTTTGCCTGGTGCACCAGCGCTTCTCGACGAACACCTTCCCCACCTGGCAGTTGGCCCACCCATACCGCTACATCTGCCACAACGGTGAAATCAACACCGTGCGCGGCAACGTGAACTGGATGTATGCCCGGCAGGAGCAGATGTCCTCCGATATCTTCAACGGGCCCGACGGCAAGCTGCGGATGAAGGAGATGTTCCCCATCATCCGGCAAGGCCAAAGCGATTCGGCCTGTCTCGATAACGCCGTGGAACTGCTGCGCATGGCGGGCCGCGAACTGCCGCACACGATGGCCATGCTGATTCCGGAAGCCTGGGAAGGCGACCCAACGATGCCCGTTGAGGAGAAGGACTTCTACGAGTATCACGGCTCCTTGATGGAGCCCTGGGACGGCCCGGCGGCGGTGGCATTCACCGATGGCCGCGTGATCGGCGCCACGCTCGACCGCAACGGCCTGCGCCCGGCCCGTTACTTGGTCACCAAGAAAGGCCAGTTGATCATGGCCTCGGAAGCGGGCGTGCTGCCCATTCCGCCGGAGGAAGTGGAATCAAAGGGCCGTCTGCAGCCGGGCAAGATGCTGCTGGTGGATCTCGAAAAGAAGCGCATCATCCCGGATGACGAACTGAAGACCGAGCTCGCCCGCCGCCGGCCGTATGGCAAGTGGGTGGCCGCCCAGCAGATCAAGCTGGACCAACTGCCTGAACCGCCGCGCGTCTACACGTTCGACCCCAACACCTTGCTCGAACGCCAGCGCTGCTTTGGCTATACCGAAGAAGATCTGCGCATGGTGATGACGCCCATGGCCACCAATGGCGAAGAGCCGATTGGCAGCATGGGTGCTGATACGCCACTGGCCTGCTTGTCGGATAAGCCGCAATCCCTGTTCGCTTACTTCAAGCAGTTGTTCGCGCAGGTCACGAAC
>JBIKMK010000538.1:0-3695 GCA_044359315.1 Bryobacteraceae bacterium
CCATCAATGTCAACGATTCGGTGACCAAGTCGAAGTTCGACAACCTCGACGGTTGCCGCGAATCGCTGGCTGACGGCATCAAGCGCGCCACCGACGTAATGGTGGCCGGCAAGGTCTGCGTCGTGTGCGGCTACGGCGATGTGGGCAAGGGTTCCGCCCGCAGCCTGCGCGGCTTGGGCGCTCGCGTGATCGTCACCGAAATCGACCCCATCAACGCTCTGCAGGCCGCGATGGAAGGCTACGAAGTGACCACCGTTGAAGAGACGCTGGGCCGTGGCGACATCTACGTCACCACCACCGGCAACTTCGGCGTCATCACCGTGGACCACATGCGCCACATGAAGGACCAGGCGATCGTCTGCAACATCGGCCACTTCGACAACGAAATCGAAATCGACAAGCTGAACACCTCCGACGCCGTCCGCCTGAACATCAAGCCCCAGGTGGACATGTACACCTTCCCCGGCGGCAACTCGATCTACATGCTCGCCGAAGGCCGCCTGGTGAACCTGGGCTGCGCCACCGGCCACCCCAGCTTCGTCATGTCGAACTCGTTCGCCAACCAGACGCTGGCCGCCGTTGACCTCTGGGCCAACAAGGACTTCTACGAGAAGAAGGTCTACACCCTGCCCAAGAAGCTGGACGAAGAAGTGGCCCGCCTCCACCTGGAAAAGATCGGCGTCAAGCTGACCACCCTTTCCAAGGAACAGGCCGAATACATCGGCGTCCCCGTCGAAGGCCCCTACAAGCCCGACCACTACCGCTACTAGGCGCTAACCGCGCCGGGCAGGTGGGCTTGGCCCACAGGGCTTGGGGCGGGTAGGGTTGAGGGTATTCGCATTTAGTCGTGAGTTGCTCCAGTTACGGGCGGCCTTCGGGTCGCCCGTTTTTTCTTTGGCCATCCATCTTCCCGATTGACAAGCCCCCGTCGGATAATCCATCGAGGAGAGGACAATCGTATGAGAGTTTTTGCGATCCTTACTCTGCTCTGTCAAGGTATCCCGGAGGTCTCAGTACTGTTCAATCACACCCCTGTAGCCAAATAGGCAGTCGAACCATTTGTTCGGGCCCAATCAGCCCGATGCTGGCCGCCGAGCCACTTCACGCCTTTGGTAGTCTGAAGTAAAGGCACGGGCCATGAACAACCTCCAACTGGCGCCGGAATTGGAACAACAGCTAATGACGCAGGCCCGCGTTCGCGGCCTTACCGTTGCCGCCTACGTTGAGGAGTTTCTTGTCCAAACGCCGCCACACTTTGCTCAGCCGCGTTCTGTTGGCGAGATCGAACTCCTGCTCGATGAGGCTGCTGATCTTGTCCCGGCTGAGAGCTCTCTGCCCGACTCCGCGACAAGCCGCGAGAGCATTTATGCGCGCGAAGATGAGTGGTAAGCTTGCGGATTCTTGCTGACACAAACATTCTGCTTCGCCGCATCGATCGTTCACATTCGCACCATGAAGCGGCCAGAATGGCCATCAGGCGGATCCTCGACCGGGGCGATGAGCTTTGCGTCGCGTCCCAGAACCTGATTGAGTGTTGGGTCGTCTGTACTCGTCCCCGGCCCAACAATGGCTTGGGCCTTCCGCCTGCCTTGGCAGGCAGGATTCTCAGTCGGATGGAAAGCGCCTTGGTCCGTCTGAGCGACGACCGGGACCTGGTTTATCCCGAGTGGCGAAGGCTCGTGACGCACTACGGCGTTTCAGGCAAGAGCAGCCATGATGCCCGCTTGGTCGCAGCCATGACAGTTAGTGGTGTCACTCACGTGCTGACCTTCAACACCGCCGACTTTGAACGGTACAAGGAAGTGGCTGCCATTCACCCGAACGAATTGACGGCATAGTTGGCTTCAACCGGGCCAAGGGCTAGAAGCTCCTACGCCGCCTCATCTACTCCTACAACCAACCGCTTCCCCAGCACCCGATAGCCAGCCTCAATCTGATCCAACCGCGAGCCATGGTGCAAGTCGAAGAGGCGGTCGACATTGGCCTTATGCAGGCCCATCTGTCTCCCGAGTTCTGCCTTCGTCATGCCGGAAGCCTGGAAGGCACGATAGAGCCCTACTTTGGCGGAGGCCATTGCGGGTAGCTCAATCCAGCGGGCATGGCGACGGGCGCGGCGCGCGGGTGCGGGTAAAGGCTCCGCTTGGCGGATCTGCTCCTGGATCATGGTGAGTAGAGCATCCTGGGCCATCGTGACGCCTTCCAATTCGGTCTCGGCTTGAGTGATGCCCCAGTCGAAATCCGGAAACGTGATCACGAAACCACCCTCGGGTGCCGGCTCGAAAACTGCCCAATAACCCGCCATCAATCCCTCCGCTTCAGCCCCAGCTGTTTGAGTATGCCTTCCACTGTGCCGGTTTTCACTTCGGCTGAAGGGTGCCGCGGGATTAAAGACCGCTTGCCATCAAACCGGACAATCGTGTGTCTGGTTCCTTCTTCAAACGTGCACCCCAGCCGACGCAGCAGCCGACGCAGCTCAGCAACCGTCACGGCCTAATGGTAGTCAATTCTGACTACCATGGCAAGCGTCGATCGACCGCTACCGCGCCTTCTTCCCCTTCTGCGCGTACATCGCCTTATCCGCCTGTTCGATCACCAGCGTGATCGGTTCGCCCTTGCTCCAACCAGCCACGCCGATGGAGGCGTCAACGAAGACCTTTTGTTCTTTGCCGCTGGCTTGGATCGTGTATTCGCCGAACACCCATTTGCGCACTCGCTCCAGTTGCGGCTCGGCTTGATCGGCCTTGCCGTCAAGAATGGCGATGAACTCGTCGCCGCCCCAGCGGCCCACTAAGTCGGTGGACCGGAAGGCCGACTTCAACTCCGTGGCGAACTGCTTCAGCACGGCGTCACCGGCCTGATGGCCGAAGGTGTCGTTGATCGGCTTAAAGCGGTTCAGGTCGAAGATGACAATGGTGAACTCACGGCCCACAGCGGCGCGGGCTTCCATTTCCTGCTCCACGCGGCGGCGGTTGGCGACACCGGTTAATGCGTCAGAGGAGATGATCCGCTCCGCTTCATCCAACTTAACCTGATGCGTTGCCAGTTCGCGCTGCAGTTTGGCCATGGCCTCCTGGCCGTCACGCTCCATCTGCTCGACGCAGGTACGCAGTTCGCCGGCGCTCTTGAGCAGCGACGTCTTGATCTGCCCCAAATCGTCGAGCGTGGCAAACGATTGCAGTTTCGTGGTGAACTCACCCAGCCGTCCCACATAGCGCTGATCGCGGTCCCCCACGGATTCAGCGGTGGAGGCCATGACCAGCATGATCTCGCGGATCTCTTCGGTCTTGTGCTTGAAGTACTCCGCCGCGCGACTGCTCCAGGCTTCCAGTTCCTGATTAGCCTGCTGGCCCGTTTCATTTACGGTGAGCGCCGTGGCCTCCAATGCCAGGCGCTCCTGGAGATTAAGCAGGCTTTGCTGAAGTTCCAGGCCCACCGGCGGACAGGCCTGGATGCCATTGTTCGCCATCGCCTGCAGCGTTGAGCGATAGGAACTGATGGCGGAACGCACCAGCTCTTCGGAATCCGATTCGAGGTACTTCTTTATAGACAACACGGGAGGTCTTATCGGCCACCCGTGCTCTACCTTGACCCGATTCCAATTGCTCGCCGCGCCGGCTCCTGTTGCGCCCGCCCGCTTCCGGTGGCCAGGCTCTAGCCAACGGGGTTTAGAACCCGATTCTCATCCCCACCTGAAG
>JBIKMK010000539.1:0-3687 GCA_044359315.1 Bryobacteraceae bacterium
GTCATTGGCGTCATCGATGTCGAAAGCGAGCGGATGGGCTTCTTCACTGAAGATCACGTCCGCACGCTGATGCTGCTGGCTCCGCAGGTGGCCACGGCGATCGAAAACGCCCGGCTCTATGAAGAAGTCGAAACGCGCAAGCGGGAGATGGAAGGCGATCTGGCCGCGGCCCGGCGCTTGCAGCATGTGCTGATGCCGCGCGAGGCACCGCAGATCCAGGGCCTCGAAATCGCCATCGGTGCCCGGCCCGCCCGGGAAGTGTCGGGTGACATCTACGACTTCTTTGAGCACGGCTACGACTACGCTCTGATCGCGTTCGGCGATTCCAGCGGCAAGGGCGCGGCTGCCGCCATCTATGGTGCGCTGGTCAGCGGCATGCTCCGTTCCATGGGCCCCCGGCGCCGCGGCCCGGCCGCGCTGCTTCGCGTGCTCAATGAGGTGCTGGTGGAACGGCGCGTCCATGCCCAATACGTCACCCTGCTCAGTATCCTCTGGGACCAAAGCAAGCGCGAGATGACCATCGCCAATGCCGGTGCGGTCCCGCCGCTGATCGTCCGGGGCCGCCAGTTGATCCAGCCCCAAGTGGAAGGCGTCCCGTTAGGCTTGCTGGATGAACGGGACTACGATGAGATCAAGATCACCCTGGAGCCTCACGATGTCGTCGTGCTCTACTCTGACGGCTTCCAGGACCAGCCCAACCCGGAAGGCCAGCCGTTCGGCGATGCAGAGCTCAACCGGCTGCTGCTGGCCCAGGCCCAGCACCCGGCGCGGGTGATCGCTGACGCCCTATTCGCCGCCCTTGATGACTACCGCGGCCCTGTCGGCCTGGCCGACGACCAGACGTTGATCGTGATGAAAGTGATTTAGCAACTCCAAGGCGCAATTGACGTGAAGCAACCTTTTTCATACTCGGATGGAAGACTCTTCTGTGACCAGGTGGTGCTGGATGAAATCGCCGCCGCCTGTGGGACGCCGTGCTATGTCTACTCTGCTCGCGGCATCCTGAATCGCTACCAGGCCTATGACGAGGCCTTCGGCCGCACGCCGCATCTGGTCTGCTACGCCGTCAAGGCCAACTCCAACCTCTCACTGCTGCGCCTGCTGGCGCATGCCGGTGCGGGCTTCGACATCGTCTCCGGCGGCGAACTGTTCCGGGTGCTCCAGGCCGGCGGAACCCCGTCGAAGATTGTCTTCTCCGGTGTCGGCAAAACGTCGGATGAAATCGAGTACGCGCTCAACTGCCGCATCCATAGCTTCAACTGCGAATCAGAGCCGGAGCTCGCGCTGATCAACGAACTGGCGCTCAAGCGTGGCCTCCGGGCGCGCGTCGCCCTGCGCGTCAACCCTGATGTCGATGCCGCCACGCACCCCTACATCTCCACCGGGCTGCGCGACAACAAGTTTGGCGTCGATATCGCCGACGCGGAACGGGTGTATGAGTATGCCCAGTCTCTACCCGGTCTGGCCCCGGAGAGTGTCAGCTGCCATATCGGCTCTCAACTGCTGGACCCGGCTCCCTTGATGGAAGCCGTGGACCGCATGGTGGCCCTGGCCGGCCGCCTGCAACAGCGTGGCCTCCCCATCCGCAACCTCGACCTGGGCGGAGGCCTGGGCATCGCCTATCAGCCCGGCCAAACGACGCCCGTCATTCCCGCCTTCATCGACCAGATGAAGCAGCGCGTGGCGGAACTGGGACTCACCATCATGATCGAACCCGGCCGCAGCTTGGTCGGCGAATGCGGCGTGCTTCTCTCCCGCGTCATCCACCGCAAGAAGAACTCGGTCAAGGAATTCGTGGTGCTGGATGCCGCCATGAATGATCTGCTGCGCCCCGCTCTCTATCAGGCCCACCACGAAATTCTGCCCGTCACGCAGTCCAACCGGCCATTGATGACCGCCGATATCGTCGGCCCCGTCTGCGAGACCGGAGATTTTCTGGCCAAAGGCCGAACGCTGCCGGAGTTGGAATCAGGCGAACTGGTGGCCGTCATGAGCGCCGGTGCCTACGGCTTCGTCATGTCGTCCAACTACAACTCCCGGCCCCGGGCGGCGGAAGTGCTGGTGGAAGACAACCGCTGGCGCATCGTCCGCCAACGAGAAAAATTCGAAGACCTCGTCCGTGGCGAGTAGCCAGCTCTGTCCGTGAGCGCGGGGCTAGTGCGGGGGCGGGGAAGAAGCCCCAAGCTGACGCATGGGGCTGAAGTCAGGTACCTGAGTAACCAAGAAATGCCCTTGCCGCTCAGTCCAGCTACAGATTGACGTCCATCGTCTCCTGGAACAGTTCGTCCGGGAGGCTGAGGCCGGAGACGCGCAGGCGTTCCAGCACTTTCGGCTTGTAGCCGGTCCAGCGGAAGCGTCCTTGCACTTTGCCCGTGTCGGTCAAGCCGGTGCGGTCGAAAATGAAGATGTCTTCTGTCTCCACCCGGTCATTGGCCACGCCCACTACTTCCGACACGGCAATGATCTTGCGGCTGCCGTCCTGAAGACGGGCCACTTGCACCACCAGCTTGATGGCGCTGGCCAACTGTTGCAGGATGACGCGCGACGGGATTTCCAGGTCCGCCATCAGAATCATCGCTTCCAGGCGTGAGAACGCATCGCGCGGCGAATTGGCGTGGATAGTGGACATGGAGCCCTCCACACCGGTATTCATCGCCTGCAACATATCCAGCGCTTCCGCGCCGCGGCACTCGCCGATGATAATCCGGTCCGGGCGCATACGAAGTGCGGTGCGGACCAGTTGCCGTTGATTGATGCCGCCTTCTTTGTTCAGGTTCGGCGGACGGGTCTCGAACTTGATCAGGTGCCGCTGCTGCAACTGAAGTTCCGCCGTGTCCTCAATGGTGATGATCCGCTCATCTTCGGGCACGAAGCGCGAAAGGGCATTGAGCGACGTGGTTTTGCCGGAACCGGTGCCGCCCGAGATCAGCGTGGTGGTCTTGGCTTGCACGCAGGCCGCCAGGAAGCGCAGCATCGAGGGCATGATGGTCTGGTAAGCGATCATCTCGTCGGAGGTGATCACGTGGCGGCCAAACCGGCGGATCGACAACGACGGCCCGTCCAGCGCCAGTGGCGGAATGATGGCATTGACGCGCGAACCGTCGGGCAGGCGCGCATCGACAATGGGCATAGCCTCATCAATGCGGCGCCCCACCTGCGAGACGATCTTTTCGATGATGTGCAGCAGGTGCTCGTTGTCCTTGAAGTTGATGTTGGTCAGCTGCAGCCGGCCGCCGCGTTCGATGTAGACCTTATGCGGGCCGTTCACCAGGATGTCCGAGATGGAAGCTTCCTTCAGCAGCGGCTCCAGCGGGCCCAGGCCCAGCACCTCATCCAGCACTTCTTCGACGATCTTGTTCTGCTCGGCGGCCGTCATGGGCACGCGCTCATCTTCGAGCAGACGTTCGACGACGCGGCCGATTTCAGCGCGTACCCGCTCCTTGGGCAGGGAGGCGACGCGGTCGAGGTTCAGGACACCAATCAGCTTCTGGTGGATCTCGCTCTTGAGCTCGAACATCCGGTCGCCCACACGGCCGGTGGCGGCAGCGGCGGACGGTCGCGGCGGTTCCTGCCGGGCCGGTTCGGGGCGGGCCGTGGCGGAAGCGGGTGATTGAAGGCGAGCCGGAGGCTCGCGCGGCGGTAACGGTCGGTATCCACCCATGGGTTCAGCTGGCAGCGCTCATTGAG
>JBIKMK010000540.1:0-3679 GCA_044359315.1 Bryobacteraceae bacterium
CCCAATCGCAGATCGGCGCCGGGCCGGGCATGCCCCGATTGGCGTTGTACGCTTCGGCGAGCTGGTTCCGGATGAAGGTATACAGTTCGATCGTCCAGGGCGGTGCGTTGAGACCCCGCAACTGGGTGATCGAGTTGTCGTAGGCGAGAATGCGCGAGATGGTGGGCCGGAAGGCCAATCCCGGATGGTCGTGATTGCCGGGCACGATACGCGCCGCAATGTCGGAGGCGCTGCAGATGCTGCCGCCCGTGTTGCGCATCACATCCACCACCAGCCCGTCCGTATTGGCGTTGAAGAACGCGACCTCGGCTTCCAGTTGAGCCAATTGGGCATTGGAGTAGACCGGAAAACTGCCAATGCGCAGGTAGCCGATCCGCTGCCCTTCGTTCTGGTAGACGCCCGTGTAGAAGACATCCGAGGGCAGCCTTCCCAGCCGGATGGTGAAGCCCGTGGGCAGGTTCCAGACCATGAAGCGCGAGCCGTAGTTCAGCACGCCCCGGGGCGATAGTTCATTCCCGGTTTCCGGGTTGACCACTACCGGGTTCTCCCGCCGCAGTTCCGGCAGGTCAGCGGAAGCGATGTGCATTTCATAAAACACCTTGCGCCATGCCGGCAGGTCCGGCGTCTCTGCCGGAGCGTCCGTAGCCGAGCCGGACGCAGTGGCCGAAATGACCGGTGAAGGCACCTGTCCGAAGGTCCGTACCGGGAACCCGGACTTGCGCCACGGCAAGCGGTAGGTCTGCAACTCACCCGAGGCGCGGCGAATCTCGACGACGGCCTCGTCTCCCACATCAACGGCGCGCGGCACGGCCGACTGGGCCCTGGAGGTGATACGCTGGACGCCCAAACGCAAGCCCGCCCGCGGATTGCCCGCGCCGCTCAACCGCGCCAGTTCCTGGCCCACTTCCAGGGCCGGGCGTCCGTCAATGGTCACCAGTTCATCACCGTCGGTGAAGGGAAAGTCGCGAACGGGAAGTGCGTTGCGATCCACCAGATCGATCAACACCTTTCCGTCGTAGATATCCGCAAAGAAGCCGAGCGAAGCCACAAAGTTCGCGGTCATGCCGAGGCTGACGTGGCTATCCTGGAAGCTTGCCGTGTATTCCATCAATACTTCGGCATACTCCAAGTCATTCTTGGCGGCCCGGGCGCGCTGAATCCACGGCACCAGATCCAGCACATTGACGCCCAAAGCGGCCACTTTCCAATTGGCCGGGGCATACCGCTTGGCATACATCCCAGCGATGGTTTGCAGGTCCTGGACCCGCTGCTCCGGGGTGAGCTGCGCCAGCAAGCCGGGGGCTGCGGCAAAAGCCAACAAAATTGCAGTAACGATCTTCAAGAGAGAACACTCCTTATGAGGCCGCCCTGAAATCGGACCGCCTACATCATTGTTAGCAAAACATTACGGATTAATTCAGCAGCTCACCCCGCCGGGCGGCAGATTGGCCCCAAGTTCAGATCGATTTACGGCGCAAAAGCGGGGTCGGATTTGGCATCCGGCCGCGGCTTCCATTGAAGCGAATAGTACTGCCCGCGGTCCCTTGCCCAGGGGTCAAAAGCGTTAATCACGTGGCTCAGTTCCCCGGCTAACTCTGGTGTGTTCCGCAGCAAAATCCTCTTCATGGGCGAGACGGGATACTTGTGCCCGTTCACCAATTGCGACTCAAACTGTGGTCCGGTGGGCCCGTTATCGTTCACCCATTTCACGCCGAGCGTGGTGTAGAATTCCGGCCGGAACCCGGACGTGAGGAAACGGTCACTGAAGAGGCGGCGCGAAGCATTCAGGATAAACACCACAAACTGCGTCTCGGAGATGGCATAGCCATGCGGACGGACCGGCTCAGCATGCCAGCCGACGACGGTGTCAACATCCTCGATATTGTCGATCACGGTGCCGTTTGGCTTGCCCAGGCAATCGTCCACATACTTGCCGTTCATCCGCTGGGCCGTGCTGATGATCTTGCTGGCATCGCAGGTGTGTTGCCCGTAGATCTCTCGCATCGTTGTGACCATCTTCTGCTGCTGCGCCTTGGCGGCAGGAGCGGCGTTGGGGTCCACAAAATCGTCAAAGCTGGTCAGCGTGCGGAGCCCGTACTGGCGGCGAAACTCATTGAAGCGGGGCACGCCGTGCTGCCGGTCCCGAATGAGGTCGAGCGCCAGCACATCCAGCTGCTTGGTGCCGCTGTTCAGCCGTTCCATCCGCAGGTTCTGCAGGAACTGGGGAGCGTTCCCCAAGGTGAGCAAACCCAGCCGTTGGCGGCCCATGGTGAGGCCCCAGTTGGCCAATCCCGCTTCTCGCACAGCGGGCGTGGACTTACCGCGGAAGGTCTCCACCACGGGCACCTTCATCAGAATCTGGTTGGGTTGGTCGAAAGTGCGGTACTCCAGCAGGTCGGGCACCAGGCTGTGCAGGCGGTAGACGGTGACAAACTCTTCCGGGAAGTTGAATGCTGACCCAAAGTGGTTGACGCCACGGTTGAGGCTGTCGGGGTCGTTTAGGTCGTAGTTGCGCTGCGTGCTGCCCAGGCCGAAGATGCCGGGCCCGGAGGCAAAGATGCTGTACCACTCGTTCGCCCGGCGGGGGTCTGAGGACTTGCTTTTGTGCGCGATGATGTCTTGCAGAATCTTGGTCAGCAACTGGTGGTCTTTGCCAAACAGTCCGTTCCAGTTACCATTCATGCCGACATAGAGCGGCTCGTTGTAGAGCAACTGCGGGGTCCATTCAATGGTGTGGACCTTGGCGATCTCCGCGGCCACCACCAACCGCGCCGCTTGGAACAACTCCTCGGGTGTCACGTCGGCGTAGGTGATCTTCTTGTCCGGGGTCGATGGATTGCGCAGCCCGCTGTCAGCCGTGGGCGTCGCGGCGGCTTGTTTGCGGAAAGTGTCGACGAAGGCGTTGTGCTCGCGAGCAAACAGATTCGAATAGAAGCTGATGCCCACCGTGTAGTTGTCCGGGAAACCCGTTGCCTCCTGGCCGGCCCAATCGGGCAGCATCGGATCGCTGGCGGCCAGCAGCGGTAGAAATTTTTCTGTCTTGCCGGCCGTGGCCACCAACTGCAGCTTGGCCGGATCCTGCGGGTCACGCTTCACTCGCTTGACGGAGGTGGCATCGTAGCCATAGATCTGCGAGGCGTCCCACCAGGCGGTGTTGTTGTTGCGGAACGTTTGGGGCGCGCGCTCTTGTTGCACCCTCCCGGCGGGGTCTTTGAAGGTCCCGCCGGGGCTGGCCTGCGCCACCAGCGCCTGGTCGATCCGGTCGCCCGGGCGGCAGCCATACTTGGCCGCGTCGGCTTCGGTGCAGCCCAGGGTCATCCAGGTTCGGGTATCGTTTTGGCCTTCCTCCATGTGGGTGAACCAGTCATGCGTCATGAACTGGATCCAGAACGCGGCCAGAACGTTGAAGAATGGTGCCTTCTGGTAGTCGCAATTCGCCGATGGATCGTTGTTTGGCAGCCCAAAGCCGGCATTGCATTTGGCCGGGTCGGCTTGCGCACGGGTGAGTAAACGCCGGCTGATCACTTGCGGGTCCGGTTGCAGCAGCCCCAGTCGTCCACCGTGGCGCGCCTTCACCATTTCGTTCAGCTCCAGGTCAGGGAAGGTAGTCTCAAATTCGACATTGCGGGCGAACAGCTGCCCGGTGGAACCCATGGCCGGGTTCAGGACATCGTTGCAA
>JBIKMK010000541.1:0-3678 GCA_044359315.1 Bryobacteraceae bacterium
CCCGCCGGGCGCTCCGTCCTTGATAATGGAGGGACATGCTGAAGTGCATCATTTTCGACTTGGGCCGTGTCATCGTCCCGTTTGATTTCGGCCGCGGCTACCAGCAGATCTCGGCCCTGAATGGCTTGACGGTGGATGAGATCCGCGCCCGCATCGCGCAGGACGACCTGGTGATCCGCTACGAATCAGGCCAAGTGCCCAGCGCCGATTTCGTCGCCGAACTGGGCCGCCGCTTGGACTTCAACCTCTCGGTGGAAGAGTTCACCGGCATGTGGTCGGCGATCTTTGAGCCTTACACCCTCATCCCGGAGAGCTTGCCGGAAACCCTGCGCGCCAATGGGTACCGCGTGTTGCTGCTGTCGAACACCAACGAAATGCACTTTGGCTGGATACGCCCGCGCTACCCGATCCTCAACCACTTCGACGGCTATGTGCTCAGCCATGAAGTGGGCGCGCTGAAGCCGTCTCCCAGCATCTACGCCGCCGCCATCGAAAAATCGGGCGTCGCGCCGCACGAGTGCTTCTTCACCGACGACATCGCCGCCTACATCGAAGGAGCCAAGCAAGCGGGCATGGACGGCGTCCAGTTTGAGAGCCACGACCAAATAGTAGAGGCCCTGCGCTCCCGCGGCGTGCGGGTGTAAGCACAGGGCCTCTTGGTGGTTCAACAAGTTGCGTTGATGGCCTGATTTATTGGCTGGGGTTTGAAACGCAACCGCAGCCTAGCCCCATGCGTCAGCTTGGGGCTTCTTCACGCTCCCGTGGTAGCCCCAAGCTGACGCATGGGGCTAGCCAACGTTGTGCCAAAGAACCAGCAGCTACGCGGCGCGGCGGCGGGCCCAGGCGGCCAGGCCCAAGCCAGCACCGAACAACAGAGCCGTCGCCGGCTCCGGTACCGCCGCCAACGCGGCCTGACCCAGCAGTTGCTGGACACGGGCCGTCGGGTGCAGTTCATCAAAAAACAGAGACGTCGCGCAAGTGTCCGGGAAGCTGCCGATGCAGGGCGTCGTCAGGTTGGTGAAGCCGTATTTCTTGCTGCCATTGTTCTTGCTGTCATCGTAGATGGCCGCGGCCAGACCGGCAAAGTCCACCCTGTAGATGCGCACTCCAGCTCTGCTTCCGGGAAGAGCGTAAATCGCGTCGTTAAAGCCCTTAGTGGCGATGCCCGCTTCGACGCTCTTGCCCAAAGCCATCACGTCCGGGGCCAAGCCCACATCGGGCAGGGTCATAAACATAAAGTGACGCGCCCCTCCAAAATAGCGACCGAGAGCGATGTCCAGCAGATTGAACGCCGCAGTTTGCCCGGCCCCATAGAGCGCCAAGGGATCACTGGTGACACCCGCCGCCGCACGAATATCATTGCCGCCGCCGGTGAGCACATAAAGGGCGTTGGGATCGGCGACGTTCCCCACTGAGGTAGCGTAAGCACCTACCTGAGAAAGGACACCGGTGCCCGGCACCACACCATCCAACCCGGTGGTCGCGCCGCCAATCGCAAAATTTGTCCCACCCCCGAGAAAGGGCAACACCGGCAAACCCAAGCCCACTCCCAAATACTGCAGCCAGTTCGGACCATTCGAGAAAACGCCCGGATGAAACGGCGGGCTCGGCGGTGTCGCCCCACCGGTACCGATGTAGGCATTTCCGGTATCGGCCAAGCTATCGCCAAAGGCAATGATGCTGGTGAACTGCCCGGCAAAAGCCGTTGCTCCCAACAGCGAAAAGATAATGAGTGTTTTCAAGATTGAGATCCTCCGTGTGGGACAAAACGCAACGCGGTCCCATTGATACAGTATCGCAATCCCGTGGGCGGAGGCCCGTCGTCAAACACATGTCCTAAATGGCCACCACAGCGGTGACAGAGCACTTCCGTGCGGGTGATGCCCATGCTGGAATCGGTCTCGGAATCCACTGCCTGCCCAGGCAGCGGCTCCCAGAAGCTGGGCCATCCGGTGCCCGAATCAAACTTGGCGGACGAAGCGAAAAGGGGCAGTTGGCATCCCGCACAGTTGTACTGCCCGGCTCGCTTTTCAGAGTTCAGTGGATGGCTGAAGGCCGGTTCCGTGCCCTTCTCGCGCAGCACAGCGTACTCGGCATAGCTCAACAGTTCGCGCCATTGGGCATCGGTCAAGCGGCCATTGCCGGACTGCTCCACCGCCCGCTCGCGTTGCTCGAATGGCGCGCCGCGAAATCCGCAGCCGGTCAGTGAGGCCGCGACACTCAGCCAGCCTCGGCGGGTCATATTCCCACCATACTGGTGATCGTCTTTACCCATTCAAAGAAGAACACTTTGGCGCTCTCGCGGGAGTGCCACCAGCGCTCCGGCAGAAACCGGTCATGGGGGGCCGCCACGACGGTCATCGAGATGCCCGGCACGGCCTTCCGGAAAAGCCCACCCGCCCGCCGCGTGTGGAAATTGCTGGTCACCAACAGATACGAGTGCACGCCTCTTTCAGCTATCACGCGGCCAAAATATTCCGCCTCCTGCTTGGTATTGTCCAGCTCATGCTGAAAGCCTTCCATCCGCTCCACCGGGCAGCCCTGGCGAGCCGCCCAGCGAATCGCGAACCCATCCTCGTGCTCGCCATAAAGGACAATCGGGCCGCTGACCCAGACCTTCGGCACCAGACCCTGCCGGAGCAGTTCACAGGCCAGCAGGATACGGCGGCCGCCATAGTCGCCCCCCAGCACCAGCGCGACATCGGCCTTTTGCGGCGGTTGGGCCTGCACCAGGAAACGGCCCGCTTGAGAAAGCAGACCCAGAACGAGCAAAGGAAGAATCAGGAAGAGAGAACCCGCAAGCTGGCGGCGGCGGGACAAAGGACTATTTCTCGTCGGTGGAGTGAGGCTCCAAATGCCCCACCGTCTTCAGCCGTTGGAAAAGACGTTCCACTTCCGCCGCGTCATCAGCGTTCAACAGCGGACCCCGGATCGGTTCGCCCGCAGCTACGGGAGCAGCTAGCACCGGGTAGCCCAAATCACTCTGCCGGGCCAAGCGATGGGCCATATCCTCCATCAGGAGACGGGAGGAATCGAGAGCGCCTGGATAGATCACCAGTTCTCGTGATCCATCACGCAGCATCATCCAAATCACCAGCGGAGACACCCAGCCCGTGCGGCGGATTTCCACAACTTCCGCCCAGAGAATCTGCTTATCGCCCACCGTGAGGGAATGATTGCGGACTTCAATGGCCGGCCGGAAGGCCAAAAAGAAGTTCAGCCCGGCCAGTGCGAAGAAGACGCCCGCCGGAACAGCGGCGGAAACCCATCGCGTCGTCATCCAGCCCGCCAACGTCCCCAACACCAATGCCACCGCGCCTAAGGCCAGATAGTTGCGTGATGGCTCGTAACGGGTCATGTTGCGATTTGAAAAACTTCTCCGCTCTTCTCCAGACTATCGAGATTCGCGGAAACCGTCAATTTGAAGTAGGGCGCCCGGCTCGCATCATGTTCACTCCTAGGCGAATATAGTCCAAGCCACTGATCACGGTTCCGGCCAGCATCACCATCGTGGCCCACGGCCGCGCCGGCGTCGCCCAGGGTTCCAGCAGGATCAGCACCCACGCCATCTGGATCGCCGTCGACCATTTGCCCAGCCAACTGGGCGGAAAATCCGTTCGCCCGCGCAGGGCCCGGATCAGCAGGGCTCCCCCGACGATCAGGACATCCCGCGCCACC
>JBIKMK010000542.1:0-3672 GCA_044359315.1 Bryobacteraceae bacterium
GTCAGTTCGGCCACCTTCTGGCCGTTGCGGATTAGCACCAGACCATCGGTGCCGGATCGCTTCGCCGCGTCCACCAAAGCGGCCGGATCAGCCATCAACAGGAGGGCGAAAACACTGGTCGACATGGTGCCTAAGGGTTCCTCGGCTATAGCGTACAACAGAGTACGCATGGCCCAAGCCGCTACCCGCGCGCTTGCTGGATGCGCTTCAAAGTTTCCCGGGGCTCCACGCGGTTCCAGGTCTCGTTCACCTGCACCGTAAACTGCCCATTGCGTGGCGCACTGAACTCGACGCCCGCTTGATTCGCCCGCTGGCGGAACGCCACCGCATCCGCTTCCGGCAACCGCAGGAAGAAGATGTTGGTGCCGTTGGGCACTCGCCGGATCTCGAAGCGCTTGTCGGCTTGTAGGCCAGCGATCACTTGCTCGGACCCGGCCACGGCTTTTGCGTAACGGGCGGGGAAGCCGTCGAAGTGATGCAGCGCGATAGCGGCGAAGGGCCAAGCCTGGTGCTGCCCGCCGCCGAACATGCGGCGCGTGTGAAACAAGTTGTCGAGCAGCGCCTTCGGCCCAGCCAGCACCGCGCCGCTGGCCGCATTGAAGTACTTGTACATCGACACATAGACGGTGTCGAACAGTGCCGCGTATTCTTTGACCGCCACGCCACTGTAGGCTGCCGCCAGATAGAGGCGCGCGCCATCCAGATGCCGGCCGATCTTCTCAGAGGCCGCCCACTGGCTGATCTTCCGCATCTCGGCCAAGTCAAACGCCTCGCCCGTCTTACGCCGCACCGGTGTTTCGATCTGCAGCGCGCCAATCGGCACCGCCACGCGACCCGAAGCACCACGCTCCGCCATCCGCTGTGCTTCTTCCAGCGTGAAGGTGGCACTGCCCGGCGCCAGGCCGATCATATGGAGACCGCTCAGCGTCTCGCAGCAATCGCCACAATCGTTGTGCAGGTGGCATTCCTGCTGGACCAGTACCCGCCGCCGGTCACCGGCCAACAGACGCATGGCGAGGTGATTGGCTAGCGTCCCGGTGGGCAACCACACCGCCCGCTCCTTGCCCAAGTCCGCCGCCACCTTGGCTTCCAGTTGGGCGATGACGCCGCCGTTGGAGTAATCATCCACTTGCAGGCCGCCTGAAAGGCGCTCCAGCAACTGGGCGTAAGAGGAAGGCGGCAGTGGAACTCCATCGCCCCAGGCCACCACGCGCTGATCCTCGGGCATTGTTGTAGCCGCAGCGGCCAGTCCGGCCAGGGCGGGAGTTGTCAAAAAGCTGCGGCGCTGCATCCTAGCGATGATGCTACCAGCTTGAAGCTGTCCGCCAGTGCGGCCATCCGCTCAATAGTTCAGGTTCTGGGTAAAGCGTGGGATGCCGCCACCCCGCACGGTCGATGACCATTCCGCCAGCACTCCCCGATCCATCTTCCAGAACTTTCCGCAGAGCGCAAAAAACTCCAGCACCGGAGCCGTTTGGCCCTTCTCCAGCAGTTCCTTGGCCAAGCTCATGTTCGGGCCAAACGTATTCAGTTGAGGCGAACCGGGCGTTTTGCCGGACTTCAACAAGTGCTCACTGGCCCGGGGCAGTTGCCCTTCGCGCAATGCAATCCGGCCCAGGACGAAGTGCCCGTAATAGACCGCGTTGCCGTAGTTCCAATTGCCAGGGAACTTGCCCGCGCTTTCCAGTAACTCATCCGCGTAGGCCTTTGCCTTGCCGGACTCACCGGCGTTAAATGCGGCTTTGGCCAACGTCGCAAGCATCACAAACCGATCGATCCCAGTGACGTTCGCGGCCTTCGCCTCCTGCCCCGCCAGCCTTTGGGGAAACGTGGCCGGGGGCGAATCCAAACGGGCGTAGACCTGAATCAACTCGGCCGACAGTTTCTCAACCCGGCCTGAATCATTTCTTCCCGCCGCTTCCCGCAATTGCCCGCACAAACGGGCGGCCACCTCATGATCGTCCGGCGGCGCGGGCGGGACGCGGCCCTGCCGGGTCTCGATCACGACATCCGTCACGCGGCATTGGCTCAATAGCGCTATTGCTCCATCGGAGACTTGAGCTTCGGCCACCGCCTGAACAAAGCCCACTGACGCAACCAAGAGAAGACGCACGTGCTCCACCCTCCAGGCAAAATCAAATTGCGCGAGGCAGCCGTTAGTCGCTGTTGCGCAAGTACTGCCAGCCTTCGGCTTGCTTCTTCACCAGTTCCGCCACGCCCGACGGAACCACGGTGACAAAGGGTAGCAGCGCGCTCTTGTCGATCTTGCGATTGATCAGGGAATTGTTGCAGGCCGCCCACACCACGCCAGCTTTGCTCAGACGCTCATAGTCGGCCGCCATCTCGCCAGACTTCTCCTTGGTCAACGACAGGATCGCGCCACCGTGCACCACCACTTCGACGCTCACTGCGTCCGGGCCCAGTGCGCGGCGCAGATTGTCCACATTCCGGATGACGCCCTGCAAGCGGGCGACATCGCCGTTGGAGACTTCAAATACGGCATGGTAGGCCTTGCCATCCTTGGGCTTTTCATCGGCCGCCACGGCGGGCAGGGAGGCCATCAGGCCCAAGGCCAGAAAGCCGGTCATCAGGCGCGAGGTGAATGGTGTGTTCATAGCGTTAACTCCTATTGTGAACCTTCCGGGATAGCTATTGGGAGCCGACGGGCCGAGGGAACGGCCCGTACTTGTGGCGCAGCGGGTCTTCGCTGTCAGCCCAGGGTGCGTACGGGCTATCAAAGGGCTTCAGCTTGCGGTCTGGATAGTCGCGCTCCACTCCGGCCCGCTGCGGGCGCGGTTGCGAATTGATAAAGGCCGCGACATCGTAGGCATCGTTCACGTTCAACAGCGGATCGCCCAGCGGCATATTGCGGTAGATAAAGCCGGCCGCAGTCCGCACGCGGTGCATGCCCGCACCGTTGTTGAAACTGTCCGGACCCCATAGCGGCGGATAGAGATACGTGCCATCTGCGTTCCGTGAACCCTGGCCCTGCGCCCCGTGGCAGCTGACACACTTGCGCTGAAACACGTCGGCACCCAGATCAGGATTGGCCGCCCGCGGCGGGTCAGTCAGCTTCATCACGCCCTGCCCGGGCATCTTCTTCATCTCTGCCGGAACTTCCTCGCTCAGCCAGGCCATGTAAGCCACCATGGCCTTCATCTCCGGGCTGTCATTCGGCAAGCTGCGGCCATTCAGGCTGCGCTCAAAGCAGCCATTGATTCGGTCTTCAAGCAGAATCTTCTTGCCCGCCCGTGCGTTGAACTGCGGAAACCGGCGTGTGATGCCCACCAGTCCCATCGCATTGCGGACGGTGCCGCCGCTCAGGTGGCAGTTGCGGCAGGCCATACCATTGCCGGAAATGGCCTTCGCGGTGGTGGGCCCCAGGTGCAATGCCGTTTCGTTAAACAAGCGCTCGCCCTCGCGCACCAACGCCGCGCGCTCCGCGGGAATGGTACTCGGCCAACGCCATGGGTCATGCGGTTGCAGCCAGGGCGGCACGACGACGTAGGCCCCCGCCGCGATGATGGCCAACGCGGAGACCACCACTACCGCGGACGACCCGCGAGAAGGGCGCTTTGACATCGGGCTTGGCATGGGCAGGTGATCCATCGATTTCTTCACATTCTAGAGGATCGCCAGGGCCCCGTCTGCGGCGCGGTTCACAATTCTTAA
>JBIKMK010000042.1:0-12760 GCA_044359315.1 Bryobacteraceae bacterium
GAAGGTGTTTCCAATCGACCGCAAACCATGGACCGCCCGTTCGGCCGAGACACCAGAACGCCGTCCTCGTGCGCGATGTTCCTGCGGACGCACTCATGAGATTCTTCGGCGAATCCGGTAAGTTGCTCGAACCACGTGGCCACTAATCCATTCTACGTGCGGGCTTGCCGCATCGTGTTTTTTTGGCTGAAGATGGCTTAGACATCGTAAAGGGTGATCATTCATGTCGCTTCGTTTCTGATCGAAAGCCCCTGCTCATCTTCGTGAATGTGCGGGAAACCTCGCCCTTTGAAGTAGGCGTTGATCATGTCGATGTTGGCGGCAAAGTACTGAAGTGCTACGTTGCTTATCTGCAAGGTCTGGTGCTCTGAAGTCTGCCCGCTGTGATTCAAGAACATGGATAGCGCAGTCGGGTGAATCATCTTGGACAGAATTGGAAACAAGTTCTTGAACTCATCGCCGCAGCCAACCTGGGTCGCGATGACGTGGGTTTTGAGGTAGGACTGGTCCTCACTGAATTCAAAATCCGGCTCTCTGTCCACCATAATTCTGCGTGAGGCGGCCAGATCCTCAACCAACTCGGCGGGCCTATGCTGGTCGGGCATCAGTGTCAGCAGTCTTTCTGAGCGTGCCAACATGTCCCGAGCATCTACCATCTGGTCGTTATACAACCGGCGGGCGTTCGATTCGCCGCTGGTCGTGTACATGATCCAGACTTTCAGCTCCAGCGCGTTCCGGGCAGCAAGAGCAGCAATCGTCAAGTCACCTAGGCTCAAAGCGTAGTTCACCAGTCGGTATACGCGGGCGTTCGCTAGAATCAGTCCGATATAGGTATCTCGCAGCCACCAATCAACTTCCAAGTCGTAAACGGCCCTCGCCAGTAGAGAACAGCTATGGTTCCATTCTGCAAGGCGCGTTACTGCATCAACTATTTGATCTTTTGTGGCGAAGATGGACACGCTTCAGCGTATCGCGCGAAAGCTCAGGGTCTTCGCGCACCCCACTACATGTGGCTGAGAATCCAGGTGTAGTGTTAATCCAACGCCGGTCAACTTGGACTCAGAGTCGGATTCTCGGCCAGATGGCGTGGCTCAATTCTTGCCGCATCACGCGATATCCGGAAGCTGTCCTCGGGAAGCTTTCGCCCGCTGTAAAGCCACACATTTGAGCAGTAGGAGCGCAGGACATTAAACCCTGAGTCCCGCGCCAGCAAGCGCGTCGCGCTCTAATGGAGGACGAGGGGCGACGGCTGGGGCAATTAGCCCTACTTCAGTAGGCTGAGTCGCACCAGATCGCGCTCCGTCCAACGCGCCTGCTCTTCCAGCATGCTGCGCAGAGTTTTCGGGACGAAGGTGCCGCCGGGCGCATGGTAAGGCAAGGTCACGCGGCGGCCATCGGAGTGGGCATACCGCTGGTGACTGCCGCGCTGGGTCTTCAGGACGAAGCCGTCGCGGAGCAGAGCAGCGGCTAGTTCACGGGCCGTTATTGACCTCAGCTTGGAGTAGTCCACAAGAGGCCCGCTCTAGATGGTCACGGCTACGCGGGCGTCGTCATAGAGGTCAACGTCGCCATCGGGACCTGTCGGTAGTGGCTTACCCTCAGCCCTCAGCTCGTCGATCACCAGCTGCACCACTTCGTTGATTGCGGCGTAGGCTTCGGCTTCCGTCGCTCCTTGGGTAACCGCACCGTGGGCGCGGAGCGCCGGACAGTAGGCGTGCCAGCCGCCTTCGTCAGGCTCGACAACGACCTTGTAGGCATAGGTCCGCATACCGTTATCGTATCGCGGACTCATTGCAACCCGGCTCCGCGCTCTAATGGAGAACGTGGGGCGACGGCTAGGGCAGCATTTCTTAAAAAGTGAATCCGCACTGCGACGGACGGCGGAAGCCGCATGCCCGGACCAGGCGCAACTGGAGCCACTCGTGATCGAGATCGGTCCCGGACGCGGGGCGTTGACGCAGCATCTGGTGAGCCGTTGCCAGCGGCTGATTGCCATTGAAGTGGACCCGCCACTCGCCGCGCATATCCGGGAGAAGTTCCCCACTGTCGAAGTGGTGGAGGCGAGCGTTCTTGATGTCGATTTGGGCCAGTGGGGGCCGGCGGTGATTGCGGGGAATCTGCCTTACTACATCACCTCGCCCATCATTGAGCAGACGCTGCAAGCGCCGTTTCTGCGGGCGGTGTTTTTGGTGCAGAAAGAAGTGGCGGTGCGGCTGACGGCGGCTTCCGGGTCTCGCGACTATGGCTATCTGTCGGTGGCCACGCAGTCCCAGGCCAAGGTGGATTACTGCTTTACGGTTCCGGCGAAGGCGTTCGCGCCGCCGCCCAAGGTGGATTCGGCGGTGGTCCGGCTTTCTCCGCTTTCTCCCTTTGTTCCCTGTGGCATCCGCGAACCCGAGTTTCTGAAGTTTGCCAGCGCCTGCTTCCGGCAGAAGCGCAAGATGCTCCGCAATAACCTTGCCGAGGGCTACCCGGCGATTGCGGACACTCCGGAGGCGACGCTGCGGGCGGAGCAGTTGACGGTACCGCAATTGCAGGCGCTTTGGCGCAGGCTGGTATCCTGAAAGTTCCCACCATGGTTCGAGTTCGTTTTGCTCCTTCACCCACCGGCTATCTGCACATCGGATCAGCCCGCACGTTTATTTTCAATTGGCTGTACGCCCGCAAGACAGGCGGCACGATGATCCTGCGGCTGGACGACACCGACGTCGAGCGCAACACGGATGCCAGCGTGCAGTCGATCTATGACGGCCTGAACTGGTTGGGCCTCAACTGGGATGAGTTCTACCGCCAGTCCGACCGGCTGGACCTGCACCAGAAGTCGGCCTGGGCGATCTACGAAAAAGGCATGGCCTACCGCGACTTCACGCCCGCCCACCAGGGCGACGAAGAGCGCGGGCACGAAGGCGGCCCCTGGTTGTTCAACGCCGATGCTCGGGCGATGTCGCAGGAAGAAAGCGACCGGCGCGCGGCGGCGGGAGAGCCGTTTGTGCTGCGCTTCAAGGTGCCGCGCAACGCCGGCCACAAGGTGAAGTTTGCGGATCAGGTCTATGGCCTGCAGGAGAAGGAAGCCGACGACATCGAGGATTTCGCGCTGCTGCGGTCCAACGGGATGCCGACGTATCATTTGGCCTCCTGCGCCGATGATGCGGATTTGGCGGTAACCAACATTGTCCGCGGGCAGGACCATCTGTCGAACACGTTTAAGCACGTGCTGATCTTCCAGGCGCTGGGCGATGCGATGCCGCAGTTCGCGCATCTGCCGCTGCTGGTGGCGCCGGATGGGGCAAAGCTGTCGAAGCGCAAGCACGGCCCGGTGGTGAGCGTGACGACGTATCGCGATGCGGGCTTTCTGCCGCATAGCTATGTGAATTTCTTGTGCCTGCTCGGCTGGTCCCCCAAGGACAACCGGGAGCAGATGTCGCGCGACGAACTGGTGGCGGCGTTCAGCTTTGAAGGCGTCAACCGCTCGAATGCGACGGTGAATTTTTCCGATGCGGACCCGATCGACCCCAAGGCGCTGTGGCTGAATTCGCAGCATCTGCGGACCTGCCCGGTGGCCGAACTGGTGGAGCCGGTGCGGGCATCGCTCAAGGCCGCTGGCCTGGGCGTGCCCTATGACGAAGCGTGGTTCCTGGCGACCATCGACCTGATCCGCGCCCGCTACATGACGCTGCACGATTTTCCGGCCAAGGGCCGGGCCTACTTTGCGGACGACTTTGAGATGACGCCGGAAGCGCTGGTGAAGCTCGATGCGCCGCAAGCTCGGGAACTGTGCCGGGAATTGGGCGCGCGGCTGGAGGCAGAGACGGAGTTCACTGAGGCCAGCGTCGAAGCAGCGCTCCGCAAGCTCTGCGAAGAGCGCGGCGTGAAGGCGGGAGTGTTGATCAACGGTTCCCGCGCGGCGTTGTCCGGGCAGGCCGTCGGGCCCAGCGCCTTCCACTTGTTTGTGGCCGTGGGCCGGGAGCGGGCAATTTTGAGGTTGAAGAGCGCATGAACGTTTTAGGCGTAGGCGGAATTGGTTCGGACGCGGCCTTGGCCGTGTTGCGGAATGGCGAGCTGGTGGCCGCCCTGGAAGAGAAGAAAGTCCGGGAGCGAAGCGCTCTGGAGACAGTGTTGCGCTTGGCGGGCCTGCGCGCCAGCGATGTGCACACCGTGGCGGTGGCCCGTCCCGTGGATGCCGCCCATGTGCAGAATCTGCGCCAGGCGTTGCCGGAATCCACCATGAAGCTGGTGGGTCATCATTCGGCCCATGCTGCTTCGGCCTTTTATGCCAGTGGTTACGACCAGGCCAGCGTGCTGGTGCTGGATAGCGGCTGCGACCTGACCGCCGCCACCTTGTGGCAGGCAGCGGAGGGCAGATTGGCACTGCAGCGGGAACAGCAGATTCCTGATGCCATCGCCGATCTTTATAGCCGGGTCACGCAGCTTTTGGGCTACGATGCGCGTGCGGACGAGCATAAAGTGCAGTGGCTCTCCACGCAGGGCGACGGCCGGTTCACGGAGCTGTTCCGCAGCATTCTGGGCGGACCCTGGGCGTCGCAGGACCGCAGCTACTCTTCCGAAGAGCGGGTGTCACGCGGCCGGTTTGGGGCCAAGTTCTATGCGGCCTTGGGGCTGCCCGATGGTGCGCCAATTCCGGAAGCGCTGAGGCCGCATGTGGCCGCGGGTTTGCAGCGGGCGGTTGCGGAAACGGTGATGGCCATGGTGGAGCCGGGCGGCAATCTGTGCCTGGCCGGAGGCTTGTTCTTTAACGCGCTGCTGGTGCGTGAATTGGAATCCTGCGGGCGTTGGGACAACGTGTTCGTGCAACCCGCGGCGGGCAATGCCGGCACCGCGATTGGCGCGGCGTACCTGGCGTCCACCGATCAGCGGCAGCCGTTGCGGACGCTGGCCCTGGGCCCGCGGTACAGCGCCGAGGAAGTGAAGCAGGTGCTGGAGAACTGCAAGCTGCGGTTCCGGTACATGCTGACCACCGAAGAGCTGACCGCAGCGGCGCTGGAGATTCTGCGCGATAACGAGATCCTCGGTTGGATGCAGGGCCCCATGGAGTTTGGGCCGCGCGCGCTGGGCCAGCGCAGCATTCTGGCTTCGCCGTTGGACCCCTATGCGGGCGAAAACCTGAACGTCTTCATCAAGCACCGGGAAGCCTTCCGCAAGTTTGCCGCCGCCGTGCCAGTGGAGCGCGCGGGCGAGTATTTTGAGACCGCCCCGAACGCCCGTTTTCTGTCCACCGTGGCTCGCGTGAAGCCCGCGCACCGGGAGACTTTCGCCGGTGCTCTGCTGGGTGGCGACCTGATCCGCGTGCACACCGTCAAGCGCAGTGACAATCCCTTATTCCATCAATTGTTGACGGAATTCGGCGCCGCCACGGGACTACCCGTGCTCTACAATACGTCCTTCAATCTATTCGGTGATCCGTTGGTCTGCACGCCGCGCGATGCGGTGCGCAGCTTTTATTCGTCCGGAATCGATTCCGCAATTATTGGTAACTTCGTCATCGAAAAGTGACACATTGGTCTGCTAAAGTGGGTGCGAATGGAACGCAAACCGCAGACGCTGGCCAATCACGCAAAATTTGATCCGATTTTTCATTTTGTGCTGGCACCGCTGCTGCTGGTTCTATTCATTGGGGCCGTGCGGTCCGCATTGAACGAAGCCACCGGCTTGGCTTGGTGGCGAGCGGGCATGGCCTTTGCGTTGCTGCTGTTGCTGTTCAAAGCCCGGATCTATTCGCTGAAAGTGCAGGACCGGCTGATCCGGCTGGAAGAGCGCTTGCGGCTGCATCGCGTGTTGCCGGAAAGCCAGCGCGAACAGATTGAACAGCTGACGGAACAGCAACTGGTGGCGCTGCGATTTGCTTCTGACGGAGAGCTGGCCGCACTGGTGGATCGCGCGGTTCGCGAGAAGTTGCCGCTGAAGGACTTAAAGCAGGCAATCAAGGTCTGGCGGCCCGATTACTTCCGCGTCTGAGGATCTCGCGGTGACGCCCCAATCCCGTCCGGATGTACCTCAAGAGATTCTGGATTCACTGGCGGCGCAGATCGCAGTGATTGACAGCAACGGACTGGTGATTGCGGTCAACCGGCGCTGGAGTGAGTTTACCGAAGAGAATCAAGGCCGGCCGGAACTGACGGGCGTCGGTGCCAACTACTTAGCGTCGTGCCGTGGGGTGGAGGGAGAGGCGGTGCGACTTGGCATCCAGCGGGTGATGGGCGGTGAACTACCCATCTTTGAGCAAGCCTACCGCTGCGACTCACCCACGGAGCAACGTTGGTAAGTCGTGCAAGCCACCCCGTTTTCCGCCTTCGACCCAAGGGGTGCCATCATCGCGCACCACAACACGACGTTTCACCAAGCCGCCGTTAACCCCAACGAAGAAGCAGCATGTCAACTGCGGCTGTATGAGGAAGTGACCCGGCTGTCCACCTTGAACCGGTTGCCACAAACGGACCTCACGGCGGAGTCGTTCGGCTTGGACTCCATCGCGGAGGCCGCGCCCGAGTTCTTCCGCGCCATTGTAGCGGCCTATGAAGCGCTGATGGACCGGGCCGTGGAATCCCGGGTGT
Source organism: Bryobacteraceae bacterium (assembly GCA_044359315.1). Lineage (GTDB taxonomy): Bacteria > Acidobacteriota > Terriglobia > Bryobacterales > Bryobacteraceae > JAPKYZ01. Next base: position 6,570 of record JBIKMK010000042.1, read on the forward strand.
TCCAGCAGTCCGAACAACATTCAAACGCAGCCCGTGAACTGGCTGCGCAATTGGGAATGGTGGCCGCCGGGCCGCGCGATGTAGTGCAGGTGCACTGCGAGGCTCTCCGGCGGAAGACAGTACAAGTCCCGGTGATGCGGTCATCCGGATATCAGGAGGAGGGCCGTTTATTGCTGCTGCAACTGATGGGACATTTGGTGTCGTATTATCGGAATATTCGCTCGGCACCCCACGCCATTTCGGGACTGAAGCGGGAAAACTAATTCTGTGGCAGATCGCTTAAATAAATCTTCTTTCGTTCTGAAGCTGTACATCACGGGTCAGACTCCGCGATCGCAGCGCGTGATTGCGCGGGTGCATCAGCTTACCCAAGAACGTCTCAACGGGCTGTGTGAGCCGATTGTGATTGACGTCCTGGAGCAGCCGCAGCTGGCGGAGCAGGATCGGGTGCTCGCAACGCCCACCTTAATCCGTCAGTTCCCACTACCAGTGAGGCGGATTGTCGGTGATCTTTCTGACATGAACCAGGTGATCGAGGCCCTGGGGTTGGATCTTTACCCGGCTATCTAGAGTGGCCGGTTGATTCCCAATGTTTGAGATGGTGTTGAATGAGTCAGAACGTAGCGTTTGCTGAAATTGAGAAGCTGCCCACTGGCATCGCCGGCTTCGATCTGATCGCCAACGGCGGTCTGCCGAAAGGACGCACTACTTTGGTGGCGGGCACGGCGGGCAGCGCAAAAACCGTATTCGCCGCCCAGTTCATTGCCGAAGGGATTCTCAAAAAGGGTGAACCGGGCGTATTCATCACCTTTGAGGAGCCACCAGCTGATATCCGGCGTAACGTCGCTTCACTTGGCTGGGACATTGCCCGCTGGGAGAGTGAAGGGATGTGGCGGTTTGTCGATGCGTCTCCACTGCCAGGCGACGAGTCCGTGGTGATTGGCCGCTACGACCTGGGGGCGCTGCTGGCTCGGATTGAGAATGCCGTCCGCAGCATCGGCGCGCAACGCGTGGCCATGGATTCGCTTGGTGCCGTGTTCGGCCAGTTTTCCGATAGCAACGTCGTCCGCAGCGAGCTGTTCCGCGTGGCCAGCGTCTTGAAGAAGGTGGGTGTCACGGCGGTGATGACGGCGGAGCGCACCGAAGAATATGGCGAGATTGCCCGCTTTGGCGTCGAAGAGTTTGTCGCCGACAACGTCATCGTGCTGCGCAACATGCTCGAAGAAGAGAAACGCCGCCGCACGGTGGAGATTCTCAAGTTCCGCGGCACCTCCCACAGCAAGGGCGAATACCGCTTCACGATCATGACCGCGGAAGGCATCGTGGTGATCCCGGTGTCTTCAATTGAACTCAAGCAGCATTCTTCGATGGTCCGCGTCTCCTCCGGCAACAGCACGCTGGATACGATGTGCGGCGGCGGCTTCTTCCGGGACTCGATCATTTTGGTGTCAGGGTCCACCGGCACGGGCAAGACACTGCTCAGCACGGAGTTCATCGCCGGTGGCCTGAAGGCGGGCGAACGGTGCCTCCTGCTGGCTTACGAGGAATCGAAGGAGCAATTATTCCGTAATGCCTCGGGCTGGGGGGTTGATTTCGCGGGTGCCGTCGAGAGTGGACAGCTGAAAATTGTCTGCGAGTACCCGGAGGCGTTTGGCCTGGAAGATCACATGGTGCGGATGAAGGAAGTGATCAACACCTTTAAGCCCAACCGGGTGGCCGTGGACAGCCTATCGGCGCTGGAGCGGGTGGGGACATTGAAAGGTTTCCGCGAGTTTGTGATCGGGATCACTTCGTTCATCAAGCACCAGGAGATCGCGGGTTTGTTCACCTCCACCACGCCCACCTTGCTGGGTGGCACTTCGATCACGGAAGCGCACATTTCGACCATCACCGATTCGATCATCCTCTTGCGATACGTCGAGATTTTTGGTGAGATGCGCCGCGGCTTGACCGTTCTTAAGATGCGTGGCTCCCGGCACGACAAGAACATCCGGGAGTTCACGATTGACAGCGAAGGTATGAAGATCGGCCTGCCCTTCCGGTCCGTCTCGGGCATTCTGACCGGCAACGCTCAGCATGTGCCACCCAGTGAGATTGAACGGCTGGTGGAGCTGTTTCCGGAGCGCAGCTAGTGCCGGAACGGAGCCGCTATCGGGCCGTGGTGATACTGGTGCTGGCACTGGCAATGGCCGGCTGCTCCGCTCCCCCGGCAGCCCCTCCGCCGCCGGCCGCCAAGGCCAGGCCCGCGGATGAGACCAACAAGTTCCCCGCCAAGGACCGCGTCCAAGTCGAGATCGCGGAGGATCATGTGCTGGGCATCGCCAAGCTGCCCGCGGGCAACGTGGCTTCCTACCAGACCGCGGGCCGCCAGTGGAAGCTGTTTCTCGTAAAGACCAAGAGCAATGAAGCGGCCGCGCTGCTGTTGTTTGACTACAAGGCGTCGCTGGCCAACGTTAAGTTTGTGCCGCACTTTGGCGGCTATGCCGGTGACGACGGAGCGACGCCGATGTTCCTGTTCCAGAAGGGGCCGTATCTGGCGGGAGTGGCGGGCTTGCCGGAGAAAGAGGCGGATGGGCTCGCACGGGACTTTGCCGCACGGCTCAGTGATCGTTAGCTGGCGCAAGTGATCGTTAGCTAGAGCAAGTGATCGCTTAGCTCGTGTGGTCCAGCACGATCTTCCAACCCACCGGCAGCTTGCGGAACACCAGCGAGAAGACGCCCTTGGCCGGTCCTCCTCCGGCAGCCGTGCGGTCGAGCGCAAAGCGCCCCAGCACGAAGGCCGACTCAGCGCCAGTGAGCCGCACTTCGAGTATTGTGAAGGTAAGCTTGCCCATCGCCTCCTTGGAAGCATAGCGGCGCTTGTAGTTGTCGAGCACGGCCTGATAGCCACGAGTGATACCGGCGGCGCCGAAAAACAGCGTCTGCTGGGAGTTCTCATAGCCTTGCATGAAGCGCTCGATATCGCCGCGGTTCCAGGCGGCTTCTTGAAGCTCCAGCACTTGGCGGATGGCGAAATCATCGGAGGCGGGTTGCCACATCATGACCAACAGTATGACGCCTGCCGGTGAGTTGCTGCGGAGTGAAATTGAACGCGACGGCCCGCTCTCGCTGGAGCGGTTCATGGAGGTGGCGCTCTATCATCCGGAGCATGGCTACTACCGCCGCGAGCGTGATCCGTTTGGGCGTGCGGGAGACTTCTTCACCGCCTCGCAGTTACAGCCCGTGTTTGGGCAGTTGATCCGCGGCGTGCTGGAAGCGCATACCAGCCTGCGCACCATCGTGGACGTGGGCGCGGGCCGCGGCGAGATGCGGGTGGCCTTTCAAGCGCCATGGCAGTACAAGGCGGTGGACCATGGCGAGCCACTGCCCGCACGGGTGGAAGGCGTACTGTTCGCCAATGAACTGTTCGACGCGGTGCCCTGCCGGGCCTATGATGCGGAGGGCCGGGAAGCCCGCGTCGCTTTTGAGGATGGGCGCTTCCGCTGGACCAGCGATCCGGTGCGTGAAGAGAGTCCGGGCCGGGCGGCGTTGCTGAACCAGATGGCCACATCATTGCAGAGTGGGTTGATGCTGCTGATTGACTACGGTTACTCCATGCCGGAGTATCCGCTACGCTTCCCGCAAGGCTCACTGATGGCCTACCGGCACCATCAGGCGCACCCGGATGTACTGGCGCATCCGGGCCAACAGGACATCACCGCGCATGTGGACTTCACGCAGTTGATCACCATCGCGGAAGCCAACGGATTGAGAGTTGTCCGTCACATGAGACTGAGTGCGCTGTTGCTTGAAGCCGGTGAACAAGCGTTGGCGCAAGCAGCGGCGGAATCCACCGGAGCCCTGAAAACATTGCTGTTCGGCCTGGGGGACAGCTTTGATGCGCTGTTGCTGGAGAGGGGTTGAGAGAGCCGGCGGAGGTGGGCCCAAAAGGAAACGGCCCCGATTGCGCAGGGCCGCTTGCGTGGAGTTAAGTTGTAGGTATTGATTACTTCTTCTTCGCCGCTGCCTTCTTGGCCGGGGCTGCCTTCTTGGCTGCCTTCTTGGCCGGGGCTGCTTTCTTGGTTGCGTTCTTCATCGATCGATCTCCCTAACATCAAAATTTGCGACCAGGAAATGATCGCAGTGTGATTCAGATATAAAGTGTTTCCGAATCAAAGTCAAGGAAAAAAGAGGCCGCTTCCGGTGCCTTCGCGAAGATCCATCGAAAACGTTTCCCGCTAGAATTGTTTTATGCAATGGAGCCTGATTCTGATGCGTGCAGCAGCCGTCGCGATGCTGCTGGCAGGCCTTTCAGGATGCGGGCGCAAGGCCTCGCGGCCGGCCACGCCCAACGCACCCAAGACGGTCCGCAAAGGCTGGTCGCAAGAAGGAATCGCCAGCTGGTACGGAGTGCCCTATCATGGCCGCAAGACCGCCAGTGGTGAGGTTTATGACATGTACCAGATGACCGCGGCGCACAAGACGTTGCCATTCGGTGTCGTGGTGGAGGTGCGTAACAAGACCAACGCGCGCAAGGTGGAGGTGCGCGTGACGGACCGTGGTCCATTCGTGAAGGGCCGCATCATCGATCTGTCGCGAGCAGCGGCGGAGGCGATTGAGTTGATCGGGCCCGGGACGGCACCGGTGAAGATCAAGGTGATCCGGACACAGGCCAAGTAGTGCCTTCTCGGGTAGGCATACCTCCCCGGACCGTGCACCACTAGTACCGTCGCGGCCGATGTCTTATTTTGCGTCCGCACCTCGATTTTGTGTCACCCGGGAGTGAGAAATGCGCCACTCTAGTTAGGGCATCCCGCTTACAGGATGCCGGGATGAGCAGAGGCTCAGCAGTACACCGCAGATCCGGCGCGGTAGGGTGCCGGGGGTGGAAGAATTCAGATAGCGGTGGGAGGAGTTTGAATGAGAGAAATACTCTGCTTTTTTCAGTTGGTAAGCGCAGAAACTGAGTCGTCGTGCTAGTCTCGAAATCGGAGGCAAGGATTGACTGAAGGCAGCCCCGTAATTGGGCAGGGCAGCCTGATGCAGCGAGTCCTGCATCAGGTTCAGCGCCTTGGGAAGTACCGTTGGCCCGTGCTGCTGTTAGGCGAGACCGGGACCGGCAAAGAGATGATCGCTCGTGCTCTTCACGACGTCGATCCTCGGGGACCTTTTGTCACCATCGACTGTTCCTCGATGGTGGGCACGTTGATGGAAAGCGAGCTTTTTGGCCACGCCAAGGGTGCGTTTACCGGCGCGGTGGCGCAGAAGACGGGCCTGATCGAAATGGCCCACGGTGGAACTGCCTTCTTCGACGAAATTGGTGAGCTACCGCTCGACCTACAGGCCAAGCTCCTCCGTGTATTGCAAGAAAAGGAATTCCGCCCCGTCGGAGCGTTGAATCAGCGCCGGGCGGACTTCCGCGTCATTGCCGCCACTAATCGCGATCTACAGCGCGAAGTGGAAAAGGGCACCTTCCGGCGCGATCTCTACTACCGGCTGAATGTGGTGGGCCTGCGGCTGCCGCCGTTGCGGGACCGGATGGAAGATATCCCGGTACTGGTGGATTACTTCATCCGGCGCTACGGACGCGGCCATGAGATGGCCTCCGATACGCTGGCGGTGCTGTGCCGGTATCCCTGGCCCGGCAATGTCCGGGAGCTGGAGAACTGCATCAAGCATATGGTGACGGTGAATTCCGGACCCATCCTGCATGATGGCGATCTACCCAGCGGACTGCAGAACCACCTGCACGCGGAGAGCATTCGGGGGTTGAGCCGCGCGACGTCCGTGGGGGAACGTGCGCCCGTGGCCTGGCCGGTGCTGCTGCCGCCGGTGCACACGATGCCCTACCCGGCCCCCAGCAACGCGGCCTATCCGTCGAGCGTGGTGCCCAGCCCGGCCGGGACGATCTCGTTTGTACCGGCGACACCGATTCCTCCCGGGTCCGCCTTGACCCACGGCAATGAACCGATCGTGCCGCTGGCCGAACTGGAGCGCCGCGAGATCATCCGCGCCCTGGCCTACACCCGGGGCGACCGCGTGGCAGCCGCCGCCCTGCTGGGGATCGGCCGCACGACGCTCTACCGGAAGCTGCGCGAGTATAAACTAGCCATCTAGACGAACTGATGAGGGACTTCCAGCTACTCCTGGTTGAAGATTCAGACGCTGACGCCGCCATGATCTCCGAAGCGCTGCGGGAGATGACGGAAAGT
>JBIKMK010000543.1:0-3659 GCA_044359315.1 Bryobacteraceae bacterium
CCGCGAGTCAATTTCCGGCCTACGCCACGCGAACGTCTTCAATCAGGAACGGATGGCAGAAGAGATCAAGACGGCGTCCAACTTCCGGTCGACCGGTGCCTATCAGACCGTGCCCGTGGTCGCCGCCTGGCGCGCCATCGAGAAGGTGGCCGCTCAAGAGGGCTATCAGTTCCGCATCCCCAAAAACAGTCCGAGAAACGCCAAGAATCAGCCCACCGCCGAAGAAGCCACTTGGCTGGGGGCGTTCGAATCAGGTCGGCTGACTGAGGTGTTTGAAGTCAACACCGCCCGCAATGAGATCGTCTATGCCCGGCCGATCAAGCTGACCGCCGATTGCTTGAGCTGCCATGGCGATCCCGCCAACAGCCCCACCAAGGACGGGCGCGACGTGCTGGGCTTTCAGATGGAGAACTGGAAGGCTGGAGAAGTGCACGGCGCTTTTGTCCTGAAGTCCAGCCTGGACCGCGTGGATGCTGTGGTGCAGGCCGGCATGCTGAAAACCGTGATGTGGGTGTTGCCCCTCACCGGCGTCGTCTGCGGAGCCTTGATCTGGCTCAGCCGCCGCACAATCGTCAATCCTCTGCGGCAGGCACTACAGGCGGTGAAGCAGACCAGCGGTGAATCCACCAGCGCCGCCGGGCAGATTTCGCAGTCCAGTGAATCCCTGGCCTCGGGGGCCACCCAGCAGGCCGCGTCCGCCCAGGAAACTGCCGCCGCGCTGGCCGAGATGCGGGTGGCGGTGGAGAAGGGTACCGAACAGGCCACCCAGGCGCAAGTGCTGGCGGGAGAGGCGCGCCAGTACGCCGAATCTGCAACCGAGCAGATGGAGCGGGCGCTGGCCGAAATCGAGGCGATTGAGGCGTCCAATAAGCGCGTCGCCCGCATCGTGAAGGAAGTGGAAGAAATCGCCTTCCAAACCAACCTGCTGGCTTTGAACGCCAGTGTCGAAGCCGCCCGGGCCGGCCAGTCCGGTGCCGGATTTGCCGTGGTGGCGGATGAAGTCCGGGCGTTGGCCACGCGCTGCGCCACCGCCGCCCGGAGCACTGAGGAGATCGTCACCAAGTCGATTGCTGACTCCAAGCGTGGCGTGGCACTCAGCCATGAGGTCCGCATGGAGCTGGCGCAAATCGTTGACCATACCGAGCGCGTCAGCGAGGCCATCAACAACACGGTCGCGGAAGCCAAAAGCCAAAACTCGCGCATCGGTGGCGTGGACGTCGCCATGCGGCAAATCAGCGTCGTCACGCAATCGATCGCGGCACAATCAGAAGAGATGTCGGCCTCCTCCCAAGTGCTGGCGCAGCAGGCCCGCGTCCTGGATCAGTCGGTGGAAAGCCTTTCGTCTATGGTCGGCGGCTTCTAGCCACCCGCGTCTACTTGACGTACTTTTCCATCCAGCCCAGGATGTGCTCAATTTTGGCGATGCGGTGGCTGGGGCTGGCCCCGCGGATGCCGTGCGGTTCGCGCGGGATCCGCACCAGCACCGTATCGACATTGTTCATCTTCAACCCGGCGTAGAACTCTTCGCTTTCGACGATCGGCGTGCGCCAATCTTCTTCACCGGTCACCAGCATCGTCGGCGTCTTCACCTTGTTGACAAAGAAGACCGGTGAATGGTCCACATAGGCCTTCAGGTTGTCCCACGGAGTGCCCTTCATCCAGCGCACCGTAGTCAACGGAATGTCCGAGGAGCCAAACTGCGTGATCCAGTTCGTGACCGGATACTGCGACACCGCCGCTGCAAAGCGCGTGGTCTGCGTCACGATCCAGGCCGTCAGAATACCCCCGCCGCTGCCGCCGGTGACACAGAGCTTCTTGGGGTCCACATACCCTTTGGCCAGCACCGCATCCACACCGGCCATCAAATCCTTGTAGTCGTCACCCGGATACTTGCCATGGATGATGTCGCCAAATGCTTCGCCGTAGCCGGTGGAGCCGCGCGGGTTCGTATAGAGCACCACAAAGCCCCGGGCCGCAAAGATCTGCATCTGATGGTTGAACTCAATGCCATACATCGCATACGGCCCGCCATGGATATCCAAAATCAGCGGGTACTTTTTCGATGGATCAAAGTTCGGCGGCTTAATGATCCAGCCCTGGATGTTCTTGCCGTCAAAGCTGGGATAGTTGATTTCCTCCACCGCGCCGATGTCCCGGTCCGCCAGCAGGCTGTCATTGGAATAAGTCAGCCGCGTCAGCTTACCCGGAGTGGCGGCGTTAAAGGCATACAGTTCCTTGGGCTCCGCCGGTGAAGTCCGCGAGATAGCGATCGTGCCGGTCTTTGAGACCGAGAGCGTATCAGCGCTTGCGTACGCCGTCGCAAAGCGGTAGTAACCACTGGTGATCGGCTTGGCCGGCGCATCCAGCGGTATGGCATGCACCTGCGCCTGGCCTTTGTCTTCCACCACCGCAAAGAGCCCCTTGGAATCCGGCATCCACCGTGGCGAGATCACGTTGCGATCAAGATTGGCGGCCAGTTGCCGGGCACCCGTACCATCCAGATTCATCACATAGAGGTTGGTGTTGTGGTTGGCCTGCCCCTTGTCATCAAAGCCCAGATACGCAATCCGGCGTCCATCGGGCGAGACGCTGGGCCCCAGGTCCGGCCCCTTGCGCGTGGTCAGTTGCTTCACTTCGCCCGTCTTCACATTGAAGCTGTAGATGTCGTCGGCGAACTGCTGCATGTCAGCATTCGCCACCCGGCGGCCCGAGACGAAGAGCATCGTTCCGTCAGCGGACCACGCCGGCTCACCCGCATGCTGAAAGTCACCGCTGGAAATCTGGCGCGATGCGCCGCCGGTGGCCGGAACCACAAACACATGCGCATATCCCTCAGCAATCTTTCCATTGCCGCCCACGCCATCGGCTCGCCAGTTCAGCTTGGTCACAATCGTCGGCGCATCGGCCCACTTGGCTCCCGGAGGTGCGGCAGGCATCTTGATGCTCCACGGTGACTTACCCGGAACACGCGCCAGATAAGCAATCGATTGCCCATCGGGCGACCAGGAGAGAGCCGACGGCGCAGTCTCCAGATCCGTGATCTTGGCCTCCGCGCCCGTGTCCATCCACCGCACATAGATCTGCGGCCGGCCACCTTTGCTCGATACATAGGCCAGCCGCCCGCCATCGGGCGACCAGCGCGGAGCAGCATCACGATGCGAGCCCACACTGATCGGCCGGGCGTTCTTGCCGTCCACATCCACGATCCACAAATTCGAGTAGAAGACGTCGGCCATCTTGTCTTCGGTCTCCATCAGATAGGCCACCTTCTGCCCATCCGGTGAGACTTGCGGAGACGACGGCGTCCGCCAATCAAACAGCGTCTCCGAAGTGAGCACCGTCCGCGGAGCGGCGGCAAGCGAGAGAGCAAAAAGAGCAACGGCCAAGCGCATGCGTACAGGATAGCGCCCAGCGGTGTCCTGGCAACTCGGAACGCGAGCGACGAAGAGGAGTTTGCGTTACGCTCGCAGTATGCGCACTACTTTGGACATTGACGACGACCTGTTGTCGATCGCAGAAGAGCGGGCGCGGCAGCAGTGCAAACCAACCGGACAGGTTGTCTCAGAGTTGATTCGGCAAGCTTTACAACCGCAAGATGCACTGTTCCATAACGGGATCCAGGTTCTGCCGCGCCGCCCGGGAGTAGTGGTGACCATGGA
>JBIKMK010000544.1:0-3655 GCA_044359315.1 Bryobacteraceae bacterium
TGGGCAAACCGGTGGAACAGCTTCCCCAAGGCCGCTGCGGGAATGCCGATGCCCGTGTCGCGGACCTGGACTTCGCACCGGACCAGGTCCCGTTCCGGCGGGGCCAGCTCCAGGGTGACTGCGATGCTGCCGTGGTCAGTAAACTTGATCGCGTTGCTGATCAGGTTCACCAGCACCTGCCGGAACCGGATGGCATCACCGGACAGCCAGAGCTCCGGTGAGCCGTGGACCACCTGGGTCATCACCAGGCCCTTCGCGCGCGCTGCCGGCCCCAGCAGATCAACCACTTCGGCTAACACGTGGCCCGGCGAGAAGGGCTGGCTGGTGAGCCGCAGCTGCCCGGCTTCGATCTTGGACGAATCGAGAATGTCGTTCAGAATCGTCAGCAGTAGTTCACCGGAGTGCTTCACCACACTGGCCCGGTGCCTCTGCTCCGCGTCCAAGGAGCCATCCAGCAGCAGCGAGGTCATGCCCAGGATGCCGTTCATGGGCGTGCGGATCTCATGGCTCATGGCCGCCAGGAAGCTGCTCTTGGCCCGGCTTGCTTCATCGGCGCGGAGCTTTTGCCGGTAGGCCACGGCGAATGCCGCCAGCGACACCGCTAGCAGTCCCAGCAGTAATGAGATGGCCACAATCAGGACAGCTTCGTCGGCGCGCTCTTCAAACACCCGCAAGGGTGCGTCGAAGTTGGCCGCCAGGGGACCCAGATAGGCCCGGTAGATGGGGTAGAGATTCCCGCTGCGGGCCATCCGGCCCAGCTCCGCCCGGATCGCATCGGCATGGCGGCGAGAAGCGAAGGTAGCGGCCACCCCAGCCCCTTGGGTGGCTTGCGGCAACTCCACCAGGGAGAATTGCGTTGATCCGCATCCCAGAGGCCGGATGGCCAGTAGATCCATCATCACCCCGGTTTCGACCAGGACAGCGTCGGCGCGCCCCAGGCAGACCTCCTGGAGAGCGTCTTCCCGCCGAGGCCGAACAATTCGCGGAATGTCCGCGAACAGCTTCCCGGCAAAGTAGGTGTCCACCGGTGCGTCGAAATGGGCGAGCCTTCGAATCGGACTGTGCCGGTCGGCATTGCGGCGGGACCGCAACAGGGCGAAATCGGATTGCCACCACGGCTCGCTGATGTAGATGCGCCCCAGGCGGCTAGGCAGCCGGGCGGCGGCGGGAAATACATCGATCCGGCACTCTTGAGCGCCTCTTCCAACTCGCCCGTCACCTCCACCCAGGTAAAGGAGATCCCTAGCGCTGCCGCCGCACGACGGAAAGCCTCGATGGTGGGCCCATCAGGGGTACCGTCCGCGCGGGTATAGGTGAGTGGGGGCCGGTTGTGATAGCCCACCCGGAGGGGTTGGGCGGGAGGCCAATAAAAGCTGGTGGGCCACAGCGCGAACGCGCCTGTGAGAGCAGCCACCAGGGCCGCGCTTAATGCCCCCAGCAGGGGCCACCGGCCTTTCATTCTAAGCCCAATCATCGCCGCAAACTCCTTATCGGCGCAAAAGTGGAATTGCCCACAACAAGCATCCCACCAGCACGGCGGGCGCCATCGGCTTCTTCTGCTTCATGGCCGCCTTGCCCCCCACCACCAGCAACCCCACCGCATGGATACCACCGGCTACGGCCGAGTAAGCAAAAATCAGCAGCCACGGCATCGGCCCGGCCAATCCCCCCAAGGCGATCATCAGCTTGGCATCGCCCGCACCCACGCCACCCAGCATGAATAGCGCTCCATAGATCAGGGCCGCCAATCCGCCCCCGGCCAACGCCTCCCGCCAGTGGAGCGCCAGCCCCACCACGAACGCGGCAACGCACAGCCAATTGGGGATTCGCCGTTCCCGAAGATCAAACCACGTGGCGAGGGCCGCCGTCGCCAGCACGGCCACAACGGAGACTACGCCACTGCTGGTTCCTCCGTCCAAACTTCAATCCTAGGCTACGGCGGGGTGCAGTTTATGCCACTCGGTGCGCCGCTGAAATTCCATGCCCAGGGCCAGCAGAGTGTTTTCGGTGAAGTGCCGGCCCACCAGCTGAATCCCAACCGGCAGCCCGGTGACCAGCCCGCAGGGCAGGGATAAGGCCGGGGCTCCGGCAATGTTGGAAGCGCTGACCAGCGAACTGTTGCCCCGGTCCGTGGTGGCGGCGGACACCGGTGGAGCACTATCCAAAGGCTTCAGCGCCTCCAGGGCCACCCTCGGCCACGACGGCGCGATCAGCACATCGACATCGCTGAACAGCTGGCCAAAGGCTTCGATGATCTCCCGTTGTGCCATCTTCGCTTTCAGGTAGTCCGCTGCCGTTACCTTCAGGCCGTTCTTCAGCCCTTCGATCTGCACCGCGTCGGCCAGTTGGTCCACTTTGCCGGATTCAATCAACGCGCGGAAGGCCGTCGAAGCCTCCGCCGTGATCAGCGTCCGCACCGTGGGGCCGTAGGGCAGCTCCGGGAGCTTCTTTTCGACCAGAGTGACGCCCATCGCCCGGAACACCGCCAACGCGGCCTGCAACGCGGGCCGGGCGGCTTCCTGCGCCCCGGCATCAAAGTCGACGGGAGCAAAGCCTACCCGCAGCTCCTTCAACGGCCGCACAAACTGCGGCGCGAAGTAGAAGCTCTTGCCGACTGAGTCCGGGTCCCGGTCGTCGCCGCCGGCGATCACAGCCAGCACATGGCCGCAATCCTCCGCCGTGCGGCACATGGGACCAATCTTGTCGAGCGAACGCGATAGCTCCATCGCCCCGTGCCGGCTCACCAGTCCGTAGGTAGGCCGCAGCCCCGTGACACCGCAGAAGGCACTGGGATTGATGATGGAGCCGTTCGTCTCGGTCCCCAGCGCCCAGGGCACCAGACCCGCCGCCACCGCCGCGCCAGAACCGCTTGATGAGCCACCTGACCAGCGGGTGACGTCCCAGGGGTTCAAGCAGGGCCCGGTGACCGATGCGGACGGCGCGCCATAGCTGGGCCCACCCGCCAGCTCCACCATGGCCAACTTGCCCAGCAGCGGAGCCTTGGCTTGGGCCAACTTCTTCACCACCGCCGCGTCGTAGTCAAACACTTGGGTGGCGAACGGCTTGGCTCCCCAGGCCGTCACTTGCTTCTCCACGGCAAACAGATCCTTGGCCCCGTAGGGAACACCTTGCAACACGCTCCGCAGGCGGTTGCGCTTGATCTCGTCGTCTACATCCTTGGCCAGCTTGAGAGCCGGCTGGCGAAGGCTTAGCGCCAGCGCGTGGTAGCGCGGACCGAACCGTTCCAGCCGGTCGGCAAAGGCGCGCGTGAGCTCGACGCAGGAAAACTCTTTCTTGCGCAGCCGTGCGTTCAGCTCGGTGAGGGAAGCGAAAAAGACGTCGTTTGAGGCGGGCACTGCGGCCCACGTGATCGCCGCACTGCCCGTGGCCAGAAAGCTGCGGCGCGTGAGGCTCACGTCAGGGCCTCCAGGGCTGCCTTCTCCATGACCGCGCGAGGAGCTGATTCACCCGTGAAGATCTCAAACTGCGCCACCGCCTGTTCGACAAACATCTGGATGCCCGGGATCACCGTGCAGCCCTGCTGCTTGGCGCGCTTGAGCAGCAGCGTCTCCATGGGGTTGTAGACCATGTCGAACACCAGTTCCGCCGGAATCTCATCATCGAAGAAACACTCGTCCGGATGAGGGAACATGCC
>JBIKMK010000545.1:0-3647 GCA_044359315.1 Bryobacteraceae bacterium
GTGGACGGCCGCACCATCGAGAATCGCCGGCGTAGGCTGATGGCCATCCAGCGGCGCATCTCGGCCAAGCGGAACAAGTCGCTGGTGGGCCAGGAGTTCACCGTGCTGGTGGAGGGCCCGTCGCCGGAAACCGAATTGCTGTGGGAAGCCCGGATGCCCGGCCAAGCGCCCGAGATCGATGGCGTGGTCTACATCAACGACTTTGGCGATTCGACGCCGGAACCCGGACAATTCCGGCAGTTGCGCGTCACCGAAGCTCGCGACTACGACCTGATTGGCGAACTGGTGGACCAGGGCGAGCCCGCCCCCGTGCTACCCATGCCGTTGTTCCAGATTCTGCCCTCGCGCGCCTCGGCGCTGCCGCACCGGTAAGCGCTATTCTCAAACCGATGAAGAGCCCGGAACTGAAAGCCAAGTGTCCCATCTGCCGCCGGCTGGTGCCCGCCGGCGAGCCGGACTTCCCTTTCTGTGGTGCACGGTGCCGTGAAGTGGATTTAGGCAAATGGGCCACCGAAGAGTACCGGATCCCCGGTGAGCCGGTCTACCTGTCCGACGCCGAGCGGATGAGCCGGGACGACGGCGAGTGAAGAGCCAGCTGGCATTTTGGATCGCGACGGCGGGTGGCGCGGGATTGGTCCCCAAAGGCCCAGGCACCGCGGGATCACTGGTGGCCGTGGCGGCTTGCGCGCTGGGAGTACCGGCGCTACCGGCGGCCGTGCTGATGCTGTGGCCCAGCGTTTGGGCCTCGGAGGTGGTGGCCCGGGAGCGCAACCTGAAGGACCCGCAGCTCGTCGTTATTGATGAGGTGGTGGGCCAGTGGATCGCGCTAGCGGCCGCTCCGTTTGGCTGGAAGCACGCGCTGGCCGCCTTTGTCCTGTTCCGGCTGTTCGACATCACCAAGCCGGGGCCCGTGCGGATGCTGGAGAAGCTGCCCGGCGGGTGGGGCATTGTGATGGATGATGTAGGGGCGGGCATACTGGCCGCGATGGTGCTGGTGACCGCTAGGTTTTTCGGTTTGTACGAGTGGTTGAATTTTTATTGAGTGATGGCGCGGAAACATATGAACGATGAACGTCCGGAGATTGATGGGGTCAGCCCACAGGCGGCGATCCCGGGTGGAGAATTCCGCATCAAAGGCCGCCACTTCCAGCGTGACCGGCGCCCCGGCGTACTGATCGGCGATGTCACCGCACCCGTGGTGATCGGGTCTGATTCGCTGGTGATCGCGCGCGTGCCGGAAGGCGCGTCCGTGGGTGAACTGGTGGTCTCCGACGGCCAGCGGCCCAGCGCGGTGTGGAGCTGTGAGATCGGCATCCAGATTGCCGAAGGGCTGCATCCGGTAGCCAGCCCGGCGGTCGACCGCTTGGGGGCCATCTACACCACGTTCTCCGGCGCGCGGGGCCAGAAGGTGCCCGTCGCGGTCTACAAGATCGACCTCAACTATTCGGCAAGGCCGTTTGTCACCGAGATGATGAACGCCACCGGCGTCGCGTTTGGCCCCGATGGCATGCTCTACGTCTCCAGCCGGCACGATGGCATCATCTACCAGGTGTCGAGCGAGGGCAGCCTTTCGGTGTACGTCGAGGGCATGGGCGTCGCCACGGGCATGGCATTTGACCGCCAAGGCAACCTCTACGTCGGGGACCGCAGCGGCACCATCTTCAAGATTGCGCCAAACCGTCAGATTTTTGTCTTTGCCACGATGGAACCCTCCATCGCCGCCTATCACCTGGCCATGGGCCCCGATAACGACCTGTTCGTGACCGGACCCACCACATCCAGTTTCGACGCTGTCTATCGCATCAACCAGGAAGGCGAGGTCTCGGTCTTCTACCGCGGCTTGGGCCGCCCCCAGGGGTTGGCTTTTGATGAAGACGGTAACCTGTACGTCGCCGCCTCCACCGGTGGCCGCCGCGGCGTGGTCCGCATTGAGCCCCACGGCCGCGCGGACCTCTACCTGTCCGGTCCGGGCGTGGTGGGCTTGGCGTTCACGCCTTCGAAGGCCATGGTGGTGACCACCAACAATGCGCTCTACCGCGTGGACGTCGGCATTCGCGGCTTGATCTCGCACGCTTAGTTTTGGATGTGGCCTAGCCCCATGCGTGAGCTTGGGGCTTCTTCGGGCTGCGCGCACAAGCCCCAAGCTGACGCATGGGGCTAGGCGAGCCGGCAGTTTGACGAGCATCATCTCGATGCACTCGCTCTGGTACTGGCATTTCGCGCGACACTGGCAAATCGCGCGACACTGGCATTTCGCGCGACACTGGCATTGATGAACGCCATCATTGTGGCCGTGGGCAGCGAGATGCTGACCCCGACGCGGCTGGATACCAACTCCCTCTTTTTGACGCAGGAGCTGAACGGGCTCGGCATTGAAGTGGTGGAGAAATGCGTGGTGGGTGACGACCGCTCGCGCATGACCACGGCCATCGAACGGGCGCTGGCCAATGCCCGGCTGGTGATTGTCACCGGCGGCCTGGGGCCCACTGAAGATGACGTCACACGCGACGCCGTGGCAGCGGCGCTGGGCATTACGCAATCGGTGGACGAAGAAGTGCTCACCTGGATTGCCGGCCTGTTTGCCCGGATGGGCCGCACCATGGCCGACAACAACAAGCGCCAGGCGATGATTCTCCAGGGCGCGGAGATCCTCTACAACCAGCGCGGCACCGCGCCGGGGCAGTTTCTTCAGACGCCGGATAACGTGGTCCTCCTATTGCCGGGCCCACCGCGAGAACTGAAGCCCATGTTCTCCGAAGCGGCATTGCCGAAGCTGCGCGCAATGCTGCCGCCGATGTCGATTGCTACGCGCTGGTTCCGCGTGGCCGGGATGGGCGAAAGCGACCTGGACAGCTTGATCGCGCCGGTCTACACGAAGTATGAGAACCCGGTCACAACGATCCTGGCCAAGCCGGGCGACGTCGAGATCCACCTGCGCGCCCGCGCCACGGATCAGGCAGACGCCGAGCGGCTCTGCAGCGAAGTGGCCGATCAGATTGTGCCGCTGCTGGGTGAGCGCATCTACTCCAATGACGGAGCACCCCTGGAGTTGGCCGTGGGACGGCGGCTTCTTGCCCGGGGTGAAACCGTCGCCGTGGCGGAAAGCTGCACAGGAGGCCTGCTGGGCGGGCGTTTCACCGATGCTGCGGGAAGCTCCGCTTGGTTCCGCGGGGGCTACATCGTCTACACCGTTCCGCTGAAGGAAGCCTTACTGGGCGGCCCGCTGCCGGACACGGCCGTCAGTGAAGCCACCGCGCAAGCCCTGGCCGCCGCCGCTCGCGATCGCGCGGGTGCCACCTGGGGCCTGTCCGTCACCGGCTTTGCCGGGCCCGACGGCGATGATGTCGGCAGCGTCTGGATCGGCATCGCCGGCCCGAATGAAGTGTTCGCCAAACAGCTGAAATGGATTGGCGACCGCAGCCGCATCCGCGCGCTGGCGGCCACCACCGCGCTCAACTTGCTGCGGTTGCAGTTGGTCTAGGACGGGTGGAAACAGTTCATGAACAACACGCGAATCTTCAAGATGTCGTTCGCCAGTGTCTATCCCCACTACCTCGCCAAGGCAGAGAAGAAGGGGCGGACCAGGGAGGAACTGCATGCCATCATTCAATGGCTCACCGGCTACGACGAACAGACGCTGAAACAGC
>JBIKMK010000546.1:0-3643 GCA_044359315.1 Bryobacteraceae bacterium
AGGTTCGGCGCAAGTAGTAGCGCTTTGCGGGCGGAGCCTATGGCCGAAGCGCGAGCTTCCACGGGAGCCAGGACGCTGTAGTTTCCCAGTAGCGAGTAGGCATCGGCCAACCCCGAGTGGGCCAGGCCGAAGCCTGGGTCGTGTTCAATGGCTTTACTGAAAAGCTGAACAGCTTCCAGCAGCCCTTCCGATGTGCGTAAATTCCAGAAATAGCGCGCCTTCAAGTAAAGGCGATAGGCAGTAGCGTTGGCCGTCGCCCGCGAGGCGGCGTCGGGTTCACGCTCGGGCCGCAACTGCATGCGCAGCGCCGCGGCGATGGAGGCGGAGATGTCCTCCTGGATGGCGAAGACGCCGGCGAATTCACTGTCGTAGTTCTCCGCCCAAACGAACTGACCGGTAAGGGCGTCCTTCAGCATCGCGGTGATGCGCATGTGAGTTCCATCTCGGCGCAGGCCGCCCTCAAGGATGAAGTTGGCCGGAGTCGTAGACCGGGCGGCGAAAACGTGCAAACCGGGTGCTTTGGTCAGCGCGCGAATCAGTTCCTCGGTCATGCCTTCGCAGAGATAAGCCTGATCCCGGTTCAAGCTGAGGTCGGCGAAGGTCAACACGGCAAGCGTGGGCGTTGAGGTCGACGGAGTTGGAGCCGGCGTTGCCTGGTACTCAATCGTTGGGACGTATGCACCTTTCGGAAGGCTGATGCGCAGCGGACTTCCCAGGCCGGTGCTCTCGTAGTAGCGTTTCAGTTTCTGGCGCAGGCGCCCGGCTTCCACGCGGACGATGGGGTCGAGTCGAGGATCGAAGTCCAGTCCGCGATCAAACACCTCCAGGCCAATGGTGTATTCCTTCAACTCGTTCGTTTCGCCGCACAGACTCTTCGTGACCACGTACTCCAGGAAACGGCGCAATCGCCCGGCGAGCGAGAACACCGAACTTTCCAGGATCCTGCGGAGTTCGGCCTGCACGTCGTTCGCTGTCGCGGCCATGGTGGGCATAGAGCTTCTTGATTATCCAATTTCGCCGTCCGTCCTGGTCGTGAATCCGATCCTCCCGGTTACGGTAACCGCGCAGTCCGGCGGTCCCCGGCTCGAGATCTTGTGCAAGAATCGCCATACATGAGAGCGACATTTGCACTGTTCGCGTGCTTTCCATTGTTGGCGCTGGCGGGCGAATCGACGGCGAAGCCAAACCGGCTGTCCAAACAGGAAAAGAAGGAAGGGTACATCCTGCTCTTCGATGGCAAAACGCTGAAGGGCTGGGACGGCGATCCGGAAAGCTGGTCAGTGAGAGACGGCGCGATTGTCGGAACGAACGATATCCACAAGATTGAGCAGAACACCTTTCTGATTCACCGTCAGCCCCAGACCAACTTCGTCCTGCGGGCACAAGTGCGCCTCCGCAACGGTAACTCCGGAATCCAGTTTCGAAGCCGGCAACTTCCAGGGCCTGGATGGATCGTCAGTGGGTACCAGGCTGACCTCTCGGACGAAGCGGGGCGTGAATCCTGGGGGAACTTTTACGAAGAGCGAGGCCGCAGCCGGACAATGATGAAAACGCCGGACGAAGGCTGGCTCAAGGCCAATGCCGTAGTACGGGGGAAGGATTGGAACGACTATGAGATCCTCGCCGATGGTCCGAGAGTCCGGCTGACGTTGAACGGCCTGGTGACCATCGACACCACCGAAGACAAGTGGCCAACCGGCCTCATCGCCCTGCAACTACACACCGGAAGACCGATGTTGGTCGAGTTCCGGTCCATTCGCCTGAAGACTATGCCATCCGTTCAGGGCGGCCAGTGAGTGTCCGCGTCGGTACGGTGAAGGGTTACGACCCACTTCGCCTACCGCGGCCTTCATTGGCCGGGCCGGCCCCTCAGCATCGGCCGTTCCAAGCTTCAGCGTTCGGCAGTTCAGGGTGCCTGCACGCACCAATGAATGTGCAGCTGGCCTTGGAATCGGCGAGTTCACTCGGGTTGGGGCATCCACTACCGTTCCGTTGGATACAGGCTGCGCATCTTTTTTGCGGAGGTCGCCCTTAAAAAGGGCGGGTGCCGTTGTTCTTACTGCCGATCGTTGTCTGGCGTGATGAGCAGCAGCTGGGTTGTGTTTTGATCCGATACATTCGGTTACGATTACAGCAGGGGGAGATTGCTTGAACGTGAAGGCGATTTGTGTCTGGCTGGTGGCCGTGATGGGAGCGGCGGCAGACGACACGGCATTTTTTGAATCGAAGATCCGGCCCGTCCTGGCGCGGCAGTGTTATGGCTGCCATTCCGCGAAGATGAAGGCGCCCATGGGCGAACTCCGGCTGGATTCGAAAGCGGGATTGCTGCGGGGCGGAGTGAACGGGAGGGTGGTAATCGCCGGGAAGCCGGAGCAGAGCCGCTTACTGCAGGCGATGACCTACCAGGATACGCATTTGCAGATGCCTCCCTCCGGAAAGCTCCCGGAGGCGGTGATCGCGGACTTTCGGCAATGGATTGCGAGTGGAGCCGAGGACCCGCGGCCGGAGGACCCCCAGCCGGCGACGGCGGCGTACAAAGGAATGTCGCTGGACGAGGGGCGGAAGTGGTGGGCCTTTCAGCCGCTGAAGACGGCAACGGGAGCTAACAACGGAATTGATGGCATTGTGCGGCGGGCGCTGGCGAGCAAGCACCTGCAACCTTCCGAGTCGGCCGATGCACGGACGCTGATCAAGCGCCTTTACGTGGACCTGGTGGGATACAAGCCAACTTATGAGGAGGTCGCGACCTTTGCGAATAACCCCACGCCGGAAGCCTACAGTAGGCTGGTCGACGAGTTGTTGGCCTCCGAGCGATACGGGGAGCGGTGGGGCCGACACTGGATGGACGTGGCGCGGTTCGGGGAGGATAACCCGACTGGGGAGGCGACCAACCCCGGATTTGCGTATGCGTGGCGTTATCGGGACTGGATCATCGAGGCGATGAACAAGGATGTGCCCTATGACCGTTTCGTGAAGCTGCAACTAGCCGCCGACCTGATGGAGGGTACCGCGAGAGAGGATTTGCGAGCGCTGGGCTATCTGGGAGCGGCGCCGGTTTACCACAAGGACTTACGGCTCTCCGAGCAGGTGATTGGGGGGTTTCTAGCCGATGATCTGGATGAGCGCGTGGACGCGGTGTCGCGGGGGCTGTTGGGGATGACCGTCGCCTGCGCACGCTGCCATGATCACAAGTTCGACCCGATACCGACGAAGGACTACTACGGATTAGCGGGGGTATTTGCTTCGACGACGCGGAGTGAGCGGCCGTTGTTTCCCGTGGACCCGGCCACCGAGCAGCGCTACATGTGGCTGCGCAACCGGCTGTTCGATTTGCACTATCTAATTAAGCTGTTGACGGATCAGCCCACAACGGTGACCGGGGCCGCCGAGCGGGTAGCGAAGTGGAAGGTGGAGTTGGAGGATTTGAAGCGGGAGGCGCTGTCGTTGGCCGAGCGGTATCCGAAGCTGACCGAGAGCCTGGAGAAGTACTGGAAAAAAGAGGAGCCCGAGCCGAAAGTTGCGAACGCGCAGCCGATCTGGAACCGGAGTAATGCCTCGACCGAACCGTTTATGAACGTGGTGTACGAAGCGGCGCAGGTGGTGGATGGCAGCGACACGCAAGTGACAATGATTCATTACAAGC
>JBIKMK010000547.1:0-3639 GCA_044359315.1 Bryobacteraceae bacterium
CAGGACCAAGCCTTGGCCGAACAACGCCGCGCCTATGTCCGGCTGGCGGACGTGTTGGTGGAGATGAAGCTGCTCTCGCAGTCGCAATTGGCGGACGCCCGGCGCGCGGCCAAGCCCGGAGAGATGCTCCCCGATACGCTGGTCCGCCTGGGCCGGATTGGTCCACAGGAACTTCGGGAAGCACTCCGCAGCCAGACCTCCCGCCGCCGGCCCTTGGGTGAAATTGCCGTATCGCACGGCTGGGTGACAGCCGATCAGATCCGAAGAGTGCAAGGTGAAGCCGAATGACGCCGCTGCTGGTGGCTCTCTTCCTGGTGCAGGCGCCGCAAAGCGAATTTGACCGCTTTGCCGCCCGCGTGCGCGCCTACCCGCAACTGCACCGCGCTTACCGCCTGATCGACAAGGGGCAACTCCCCGAGGCCCGGAAAACCCTGGAGCTGGCTTTGCGCATCCGGCCGGGCGACAACGACGCGCAGCGTACGTATGTGCTGTTGCTGCATCGGTTGCAAGACTATCCGGCCACGGTCCGGGCGGCCACCACGCTGCTGGACCGCCAGCCCAACGACGCCTTGACCGCGCTCTACCGCGCGCTCTCCTATCAGTCAATGGGCAGAGCGGCGGAAGCAATCCAGGATTTTCAACGGGCAGCCAATTCCGGCCTGCCCCCCAAGGACCGGGCCTTCGCTCTGCACTCCCGGGCCGAATTGGAGATCGCCGCCGGGCGGTGGGCGCAGGCCTTGTCAGCCGCCTCCGCAGTGGCCTTGGGGGATCGTGACCGCGCCGCCCGCGCCCGGCTGGCAGTGATCCACGAAAAGTTGAACCGGGATGACGACGCGCGAGCGGCCTGGTTGAGCGTTCTCGAACTGGCGGCGCAGGATCCGGTCGCGCTGCGGGCGCTCGCGGATCTTGAATACCGCCAGGACCGTTACCGGGAAAGCCTGGTCTGGATCACCCGGCTGAATGCCAACGCTCCAACCGGCCCGGGGCTGGATTTCGCGGTGCAGTTGTTGATCCGGCTGGGTGATTACACTCAGGCGGACGCCATGCTGGAGCGGCGGCTGGCTGCGCCCGAAGAAGCGGACCGGCGCCAGGAACTCCTGCTGCTTCAGGCCGATGTCGCGCAACGGATGGGCGACGCGGAGCGGGAGCGGGCCAAGCTGCTCCAGGCCGCCACCGGCGGTGTTCCGCCCACGGTGGCCGCCCGGCTGGGGACACTGTTTGCCCAACAGCAGAAGCTCGCCGAGGCGCTCACCTGGAATCGCCGCGCTCTGGCCCAGCGGCGCGATCTGGAGACGGTGCTGGCCACGGCGCGGCTGGAGTCGATGACCCATCATCCGGCCGAAGCGATCGCGCTCTACCGCGAAGCCTTGCCCAACCTCCGGACTCCGGCGGAGCAGTTTGAAGCCTGGATGGCCATAGGGGCCAGCGAGCAAAGTTTAGGCCATTGGCCCGCTGCCGTGGCTGCCTTTACCGCCGCCGCCAAGTTGCAACCGGCACCCGCCGCCCGTCCGGAACTGGCGGCCGCGCGGGAACTGGCGGGTGACCAGCGCGGAGCCGTGGAAGCGTTGAACGAAGCCCTGGCCGTGCGGCGCGATTCCATTTGGCTGTTGCGCCTGTCGCTGCTCAACGCCAGCCTGGGCGAACTGTTGCTGTCCCGGGATCAGGCGGAAGAAGCCCTGATGGGGCTTTCCCGTCCATCCGACCAGTCGCTGGCCTACCGGCGGCTGGGCTTCTCGCGCTCCCTGGTGGGGGATCTCCGCGGTGCCCGTACCGCCCTGGAATCCGCCCTGATGATTGAGGGCACCTCCGTGGAACTGCTGCGGGAACTGCTCGACCTTTCGTTGCAGGCGGGCGATGCTCCCGGAGCGTTACGCTACTCCCGGCCCCTGGCGGAGGCCAAAGATGCACCTACGCAACTGCTGGTGGCCAAGGCCGAGGCCCAGGCGGGCAATTTCACCGGGGCGATCGCGCGACTGGCCAACCTGCCGCCGCAGTGGGAGATCGCAGCCTTGATGGGCGATTACGAAGCCCGCCGGGACCGTCCGTCCGCGGCCGCCGATCAGCTCCGCCGCGCCGCCACCTTGCCCGGAGCGCCCCGCGCTCAACTGCTGGAGCAAGCGGCCGGTCATCTGGTGTTCGTCAAGCGTCTGCCGGAAGCTCGCGCCGTCTACCGCGACCTGGTCCAAATGGCGGGGATCGACCGTTTGCGCACCGCCTCGCTCTATGAACGCCTGGGCGACATCGAGTCCTTGATGAATCGCGACGAGGAAGCTGCCGCCGCCTATCAGGCGGCACTGGACCACGGCATTGACACCACCCAAAGGCTGGCCAACACGCTGGCCCGGCTACGCCACTTTGCCGATGCCGCGCCCCTTTATGAGCAGTTGCTCCGCCGCGCGCCCGCGCCATCGCTGGCACGCAGTCTGGCGGAATGCTACCTGCAAATGGAACAGCCCAATCGCGCGCTGGAAGCCTTGACGCAGGCCCTGCCGCCGGAACTCGAACTGCCGGCGGCCGATCGGGCGGGGCACTACCGTCAAGCGGCTTATCTGGCTACCGTGCAAGGGCAGTTAAGCCGGGCCCTGGGCTATTGGGAAGAAGCCCAACGCATCGCGCCGACGCACCTGGGCCGCTTGCGTCTGCTCACCACCACACTGCGTCTGGGCCAGCCCGTTACGCTCGATCAATTGGCCCAAGTGGACGCCGCGGGACTCTCGCCTGAGGAACGCAATGAGCTGCTGGATCTTCAGGGCACGTTGCTGGAAAGGGCTGGACGGCGCGCGGAGGCGATCGACGTCCTGGAACAAGCCAACCGCACCGCCCGGACACCGGAACGTTCCTTTTTTCTCGCCGGTCTTTATCGGGAGCTGGGCCGCCTGGATGATGCGATCGATCAATACCAGTGGGTCGCTCAACAGGCCTCGGCCCCGCCGGGATGGTCCAGCCCACTGGCCTATGCGCTTGCAGCCAAGGGCGACATCCTAACCGCAGCCGAGGTGCTGGAACGTGAACTGCAACGCCATCCCGCGCAGCCACGCCTGGAAGCGCAGTTGGGCTATCTCTACCGCCAGCGCGGCCGGAACCCGCAGGCCATCGAATCATTTGAGCGGACCCTGGCCGGCCTGGGCACCGCCGATGACTTCCGGCAGGAACGCCGCCAGATCCGCCGCGACCTGGCCGAACTCCGCCGCCGCCTCAGTTGGAATGTCTACTGGGGCTTTGCCTCCTCCGGTCTGCAGGATCAGTCGTTCCTGGGCACCGGCTTCGGTCCGGCTGTTCCTTCCCAAGGCGGGCTGGAGCTGGACTGGCGTCCACCCGGCATTGGATTCCGCAATGACCGCATCTTCACCGTCTTTGCCCGCCTTCTGTGGGCCAACCGCTTCCAGTCGCTGGCGGTGAATTCAGAGAGTGCCCAGTTGGGCATCGGTGTCCGCTATAAGCCCTTGCGGCAGCAGAACCTGTTCTTGAGCGGGGAGCGCCTGGTGCGATTGGGCGACGTGGCGCTCAACTCCTGGCTCGTCCGCACCACCTATTCCGCCAGCCAAGGCGAACTGCCGTGGATCACCACCCGGACCGCCCTCTATTCCACGGCCTTCGCGGATGTCGCCTACTTCACCGCCGCGCCCGCCACGTGGCTTT
>JBIKMK010000043.1:0-12680 GCA_044359315.1 Bryobacteraceae bacterium
CGCCCCAGCATCGCCAGTGGACTTCCACCGATGTGGCGGTCTTCCGCGCGTGGGTGGAGGAGCGCTATAGCTTCGATGGCGAAAGCTGGCCGCACTTCAAGGCTCGTGTGCGAGCGGCCATGGACGTCACCGCGCGCGTGGATGCTGGCGGCCACTTGGCCATCTTCACCTCCGCCACGCCCATCGGCCTTTGGCTGGCTGCCCTGCTGGATGCCAGTGACGAGAACGCGATGAAGCTGGCCGGGGCCTGCTACAACGCTTCCGTGACGACGTTGCGTGTCCAACAGGGCGATGTGCGTTTGATCAGCTTTAACGCCATCCCGCATTTAGACCAGCCGCCGCTACGCACGTTTCGATAGAATCCAGCCGTGGACTTCCAGTTTTCCGACAAGGCCAAACAGCTGCAGGCTTCGCTCACCGCCTTCATGGATGAGCACATCTATCCGAACGAAGGGCTTTACGAGCGGCAGATCGCTACCGGCGACCGCTGGCAGCCCGTTCAGATCATCGAAGACCTGAAACCCAAGGCGCGTGCCGCTGGCCTGTGGAACCTGTTTGCCGAATTGACCAACCTCGAGTACGCGCCGCTGTGCGAGATCATGGGCCGGTCGCCGATGGCAGCGGAGGTGTTCAACTGCTCCGCACCGGACACCGGGAACATGGAAGTGCTGATGCGCTACGGGACGATGGAGCAGAAGGCGCAATGGCTGGCCCCGCTGCTGAATGGCGAAATCCGCAGCTGTTTCGGCATGACGGAGCCGGATGTGGCGTCGTCCGATGCGACCAACATCCAAAGCTCGATTGTGCGCGATGGCGATAGCTACATCATCAATGGCCGTAAGTGGTGGACTTCGGGCGCTGGCGACCCCCGCTGCAAGATCTGCATCTTCATGGGCAAGACGGACCCCACGGCCGACAAGCACAAGCAGCAATCGATGATCCTGGTGCCGATGGATACGCCGGGCGTCACCATCCGCCGCATGTTGAACGTCTTCGGCTACGACCATGCGCCGCACGGCCATGGCGAAGTGGACTTCGTCGACGTGCGCGTGCCGGCCAGCAACATCCTACTGGGCGAAGGCCGCGGTTTTGAGATCGCCCAAGGCCGCCTGGGGCCGGGCCGCATTCACCACTGCATGCGTTTGATGGGCGTCGCGGAACGAGCTCTGGAAGCAATGGTGAAGCGGGTGAAGCAGCGTGTGGCCTTCGGCAAGACGCTGGCTGAACAGGGCACCATCATGGCCGACATCGCGACTTCCCGGATTGAGATTGAGCAAGCCCGCTTGCTCGTCCTGAAGGCAGCCTGGATGATGGACACGGTGGGCAACAAGGAAGCCCGCTCCGAGATCGCCATGATCAAGATCATCGCGCCCAATGTCGCGTTGCAGGTGCTGGACCGCGCCATCCAAGCGCACGGTGGCGCGGGGGTCTGCGATGACTTCCCGATGGCTTGGCACTGGGGCAACGCCCGCACGCTACGCCTGGCCGACGGCCCCGACGAAGTTCACCGCGACGCCGTGGCAAAGTGGGAATTGAAGAAGTGGTAGCCGGGAGCCAAGCATGACTCTCGCTGGCAAACGTGTCGTCATCACCGGCGGCGGCGCTGGCATCGGCGCTGCGCTCGCCGCTCGCTTCCGCCACGAAGGCGCTACCGTTCTCACGGCGGACTTGAAGAATGCCGACGTCACCTGCGACGTCTCCCACGAAGATCAACTGGTCAGCCTGATTGCCCAGGCCGGCGAAATCGACCTGTTCGTCTCGAACGCCGGCATTGGTATTCAGGGCGGTGCCGAAGTGCCCGACGAAGGCTGGGAGCGGATCTGGCGCATCAACACGATGTCCCACATCTGGGCCGCGCGCCACTTGCTGCCCATCTGGCTGGAACGGGGCCACGGCTACTTCCTGAACACCGTCTCGGCGGCGGGTTTGTTGATGCAGATCGGGTCCGCGCCGTATTCAGTGACCAAACACGCCGCGCTGGCGTTCTCGGAATGGCTCTCGGTCACCTATCACGACCGAGGGATTCGCGTCTCCGCCCTGTGCCCGCAAGGCGTCAAGACCGACATGCTGAAGGACGCCGCCGAGCAAGGCTCGGGCTTCCTACTCCAGGGCGCGATTGAGCCGGAGTATCTGACTGAAGTGACGGTAGCCGGGCTGACCGCTGAACAGTTTCTCATTCTGCCCCACCCGGAAGTCGCCAAGTATATGCAGAACCGCGGTACGGACCATGAACGCTGGCTGCGGGGGATGCGCAAGATGCAAGCCCAGTGGCCGCAGGCGTAGGAAGGCGTGCAGGGCTGAGCCGCGACGGTCACTTCAGCGGTCTGGCCGTGATTGCGCCACTGGAGAGCGCTACGATGAAGGCGGAGGAGATCGATGCCGCAACTGGATTGGTCACAGTGCGCTGCTGTGGAGAGCATTCCGGGGAAGGTAAGCGGGGCGTGGGTCTTGAAAGATACCCGTATGCCAGTGAAGGCTATCTTCGAGAACCTGGAAAGCGGGCTGTCTGTCCGTGAGATCACCGAAGTGTTTGATGTCACCGAAGAAGAGGTCCGGGCGGTGCTACAGTTCGCAATCGCGAGTTTAGAGAAGCCGCCGTCGTTTGGATGAAGATTCTGTTCGACAACGGGACGCCGAATCCGATTGCTCGCTCGCTGGCTGGGCACGATGTGTCGTTTGCACGCCAAATCGGTTGGCACGAGTTGAAGAACGGGGAACTGCTTCAACAGGCTGAAGCAGCAGGCTTTGATTTACTCCTCACTTCGGATAAGAACATTCGATATCAGCAGAATCTGTCCGGCCGCAAGATTGCCATTATTGTTCTTGGAAACCAACAATGGCCGCGTGTGCGGCGTCATTTGACGCGTATTGCGGCAGCCGTGGATGCGGCCCAGCCTGGCAGTTATGCGGAAGTGGAGATCCCACTCGACGATTAGAACTGAGCGTGGCGTTTGTTCGCTCTAGAGCGAATGGATATACTACGCCGCCTGCGGTCCCCGCGTCCGCAGAGCCGCCAGATACGCCGCCACATAGAACAGGCCGCCGATCAGCAAGGTCGCCCGAAGCCCGAAGTAGATGGCCAGAAAGATCGCTCCAGCGGAACCGAGCACACTGGCCGCCGCGTTGATCGACCAGGCCCACCGCACCGAAGGTGCGTGCATCTGTTCCAGCAATCGCAAGCCGCTGGGGAAGGGCATGCCCATCAGGAAGGCGGCCGGCGTCACCAGGCCCGCTGCGACGGCGAACTTCAGGGCCAGAGGCCAACCGGCACCCGCTTCGGTTACCACCGGTGCCAGGAAGGCCAGCACCGCCACCAGCGCCGTTACCGCCAGCGGTAGAGCGGGGGTGGCGCGCTTGGAGAAGTAACTGCCTAGGCTCGAAGCTACCAGCATGGAGAAGATGATCACGGTCAGCGCATAGGTGGGGTGTCCCAGGAAGAGGACGAACTTCTGGATGAGGGCAACCTGGATGAGGATGTAGCCGATGCCGATCGACAAGAAGTAGAGCAGGAAGCGGCGCACGCGGCCATCGGCGGGCAGGCGGCTGCCTAGCACCAGTGGCGGCAGCACCAGGATCACCAGCGTCGCAATCAGGCTGATACCGACCAACCCGAACAGCAGCGGCACGGCGCGGTTGATCTTGTAGTCGGCGCTGTCCTTGCTGGTGGTGGTCAAAAATGCCCACAGGTCTCGCGGCTGGACGGTGTAGAAGAAGAATGGCCGGTCGTCATCGACGGGCGTCACGTTGTAGGTGTAGTTCTCAAAGAAGCGATCAGGCTCGGTGGTCAGCAGCAGATCGGCAAATGGTGACCGGATGCCTTCACCCGGAAGATAGATCAGCTGCATCTTGGCCCGGGCGATCGTCTCTTTGGCCGTTTGAATATCTGCGGCGCTAAACGGCTTGCGCGAGACCAGCATGGTGTCCTGCGCGCCCCAGCCTTGCACGCTGCCTTGCCGGGCGATGATGACGTGCTTCCATGGTTCGTTTTCACCCAACTGCGCCAGCGCCACGCGGACCAGGCTGATCAGCCGCAGTGACTCGCGCGGCGGGTCAAAGCCCCAACGGGTGAAGGTGAGCATGCCATCGGGTGTCAGCTTCGACAGATAGTCGTGGAAGGCATCACTGGTATAGAGATTGTTCTCAGACAGCGCGAAAGCGCCCGCGGCGGTGGACGCCCAGGTGTCGACCAGCGTGGCCTGCAGCACTTGGTACTGCTCCGGCGTGCGGCGCACGAAGCTGCGGCCGTCTTCGACGACGATGCGAATTTCGGGCTTGAGGTAGAGGCCTTTGGAAAGCCCGGAGAACCTGTCCCTCATGATCGTGGTGGCGATGATGGGGTTGATCTCGACGCCGGTAATGTCCTTTGAACCGGAAGCCAGCGCGCGTGACACATCCCAGCCGCCGCCTGGTCCGATGATCAACGCTTTCGCACCCGGACGCAACACATAAGGCAGGCCGGGACCTTGATAGAGCAGGTCTTCGCGATCCTGCGGGGTGAGCTTGGCAAAGTCGAATTCAGGGATACCGGTGGCGGCGTCGGCATCAATCACGATGGCTGTGCGGCCGGAGCCCGGTTCCGGGGCCAGGGCAATGCGCGAAAAGCTGTTCCACTTGGACCAGCGTTCCTGGGTCAAGGCCTGTCCCTTGGCGTAGCGGACATCGATGAAGCCCGTGCGGGCGTTGATCAGCAACAGCGCCATCAGGGCCAGGCCCAGCGCGACGCCGCCGGCGCGGCCTTTGCTGCGCTGGTCGACCGAGAACCACACGGCCGAGGACGCCGCAAATAGCATCGCGACGACGATGATGGTGTTTGGTCCGCCAAAGGCATTCAGTAGCGGTACCAACAACAGGCAGCCGCCCGCGGCGCCCAGTAGATCAAAGAAGTAGACCCGTTCCACGCGGCCGATGGTTTCCGAGATCACCAGCGAGACAATCGCCCCGGCCAGAAAGAACGGCAGAGCGCTGGCAAAGTAAACCGCGCCCAGCGTCAGGTTGTTCATCTCGCCACTGCGGGTCAGCAGAAACACCAGCGACCCCAGCACGACCAAACTGTTCACGCCAGCCAGCCACCCCAACTTGGTGAACAGCGGTGGACGCCAGCCAGCCACCACATAGGAGAAAATGCCGCCAACGCCCAACCCGAACAAAGCGATGGAGATGGCCAAAAACGCGAAGTGGTAGTAAAACACCACCGAGAAAATACGCGTCAGCGATAGCTCCATCAGCAGCGTCGCCAGGGTGGTGAGCAGCACCCCCAGGTAGACCAGCGGCCAGGAGACAGAACGTTCTTGAGATGGCGAAACGGTGGAGACTCGGGACAAGACTCTTTATGTTATCGGACCCGGAGCCGTGCTGTCCCGAGCATCTGGCTCTGCTGAACGATCTACATCATTGCGGAAGGCGGTGCGGGCTCATCGGCACGCCCCGCATGGGCCAGCGGAATGCGGATCAACACCGCTGCCAGCAGTGTCATCACCAGCATGCCCGCGAGTATCGAGGGGTCCGGGAAGAAGGCTGGCAGCGGGATCTCGCGCCAGGCGAAGAAGGCGGTGATGAGCCCGCACAAGGCCTCGCCCGCGATCAAGCCCGAGGCCACCAGGATGCCGGTGTTCTCAACGCGCGCCCGTTGCGCTTCATTGAAGCCGCGGCGGGCGGCCAGCGTATCAGTGACCCAGCGGATCATGCCGCCGACAAAAATCGCGGATGTTGTGCCGAAGGGCAGGTACATGCCGATCGCCACCAGCATCACGCTCTTCACCTGCACCATGATGAACATCACGCCCAGCGCTATGCCGAACACGATCAGCGGCCACGGCATGTCGCCTCCGACGATGCCTTGCGCAAGTGATGCCATCAACCCGGCTTGCGGTGCGGAGAGCGCCTTGTCGCCAAAGCCGATGCCGCCCAGCTTGATGTTACCCTCATGCAGGATCAGCAGCGGGAAGTACATCACTGCGCTGGCCACCGCTACGGCGATCAGCTCGACAATCTGGATGGTGCGCGGAGTTCCGCCCAGCAGGTAGCCTACTTTGAAATCCTGCAACAGCTCGCCGGAGACCGCGCTTGAAACGCAGACCACCGCGGCCACGCCCAACACCGCCGTGACGCCCTGCATCCCCGAGACGCCCAGCGACACCATCAGCAGCGCCGCGATGATCAGGGTCGAAAGCGTCAGCCCGGAGATCGGGTTGTTCGAGGAGCCAATCACGCCCACCAGATAGCCGGAGACGGTCGCGAAGAAGAAGCCGACAATCAGCATCACCACCGCCGCGATCACACCGGCGAAGGCGTTGCCGGAAAGCTGCACGTAGAGGCCGATCATCAGCAGGAAGACGCCCATGATCATGACAATCACGGTCTTGGAACTCATGTAGCGCTCATTGCGGTTGAGTTTGCTCAGGTCGATCTTGGGGCCGCTCAACTCACCGAACGCTTTCTTCAAGCCCATCGTCAGGTTCTTCCGCATGCGGAATAGCGTGTATGCGGCGCCCACCATCATGGTGCCGACGGCGATGGGCCGCACGATGTAGCGCCACACTGCGTTGGCCATGCCCAGCCAGCTTTCATCATGGCCACCGGCCGGAACATACTGCGCCACCTGCGGACCTAACACGTACATCAGCAGCGGCACCATCAAGCCCCAGGCCAGGACGCTACCGGCAAAGTTCAAAGCCGCTAATTGCGGCCCGATGATGTAGCCGACGCCCAGATACGCCGGAGCAATGCTGGGTGTCGAGACCGCAGTCACGGCTCCCGTCGCCACCGTCTGCGTCGAGCCGACCGGGCCCAGCCGCAACACGCTGCGGCCCATTTCGCCGATACGGAAGAAGAACTCCTTGTCGACCGCGAACAACTTCATCGCTCCCAGCAGGTAGACCAGGCCGCCGAGGCCAATGTTCCAGAACAGGACGCCCGCGCCTTGGGCTCCGGACTGGCCCGCTTTGTGGATCTCCGCCGCGGCCACCGATTCGGGGTAGGGAAGCTCAGGATCTTCCACCAGCACGCGCCGCACCAGACTGACAAACAGCACGCCCATCACGGAGCCGACCATCATCAACGCCGTGGATTTCCAATACGCCTCGCCCGGTGCAAACGACGGCCACGCGCGGGAGATGACAAACGCGGGGATGGTGAAGATCGCGCCCGCGGCTACGGATTCGCCAATCGAGCCAGCCGTGCGGGCCAGGTTCTCTTCCAAGATTGTGCCTCGCCATAGCCGCACCGCTGCCATGCCGATCACCGCCGCCGGGTAGGTAGCGGCAATGGTTTGCCCGGCGCGTAGGCCCAGGTAGGCATTGGCCGCCCCCAACACGATGGTCAACGCGAGGCCGAGCAGGACGGCCCGGACGGTGAACTCGGTCATGGGAACGTTCGCCGGGACGAACGGCTGATGGGCTGGCGGTTTGGTGCTCATGTGGCTGCTGAGCCGCGATCTTAGCAGAATTTTCAGTCTGCCAGCACCCCCAGCTTACGGTGCCCCAAAACAACCGGGCGCCCAAGCACGATCCGAAGATTGCCGCGCGCGGCGGCTGACAACGGGATGGGCGCCTTGTAGTCGTGTGGGGCGAACGCCTGCAACCATTGGACCGGGCAACCGGAATCGGGGGTGGATACCCGGCCAGGTAAGAGATGGGAGAGGGCTAGGGATAGGGTGGCTAGCTAAGGCTGGCCCGGACTT
The DNA here is from genome assembly GCA_044359315.1 of Bryobacteraceae bacterium. Lineage (GTDB taxonomy): Bacteria > Acidobacteriota > Terriglobia > Bryobacterales > Bryobacteraceae > JAPKYZ01. Next base: position 7,679 of record JBIKMK010000043.1, read on the forward strand.
TGTCGCTAAGCGCTTTGCCGTCGGCCCGTTTCCCGGTCAGCTTGGCTTGCGCCGCCTTCATGACGACGCCCATCTGCTTGATGGTGGCGCCGGGGTTTTCGGCAATCGCTTCCGCAATCGCCGCGGCGATCTCTTCTTCGGTTGCCGCTTGAGGCAGGTAGGCTTCCAGTACCACCAGTTCAGCCGCTTCTTTGTCCACCAGATCCTGACGGCCGGCCTTGCCGAACTGGTCGATGGAGTCCTTGCGTTGCTTCACCAGGCTGTTGACGATCTGCTGTTCGGCCGCCTCATCGGCTTCCTTCATTTGGTCGGCCTTATACTTCATCAGGGCGGTCTTAATCCCACGGATCGCGCTGAGCTGTACTTCGTCCTTGGCCTTCATGGCGGCCACCAGATCCTTTTGAATTCGGTCTATTAACGGCATGCTTTGCTATTCTAGTAGAGACCCGAGTCCCTTCAACTGGCCGCCAACCTGTGTATATCAAGAAACAGCGACTCCTGACCCCCGGCCCCACTCCGTTATTGCCCCAGGCGATGCACGCCATGATGGGCGCCGACATCCATCACCGGACAGCCGATTTCCGTAAGTTGTACAAGCAAGTGCTGGCGGATCTGCAGTTCGTCATGGGCACCAAGAACGATGTGCTGGTGCTGGTGGCGTCTGGTTCCGGTGCCCTGGAAGCCGCGGCGGCGAACTTTCTTTCTCCCGGTGACCATGTGCTGATCTGCTCAGCGGGTAAGTTTGGGGAACGGTTCATCGAGATCGCCAAGGCCTGGGGTTTGAAGGCCACGGTTCTGACCGCCGAATATGGCGGCGCGGTAGCGCCGGAAGCGGTGGAGCAGGCGCTGGCGGAGCATCCTGACTTGAAGGCGGTGATGGTGCAGGCTTCGGAAACGTCCACGGGCTCCATGCACGACATCCGCCGCATGGGCTTGGCCGTGAAGCAGACCAAGGCGCTGATGATCGTGGATGCCATCACGGGCCTGGGCACGATGCCGCTGGAGATCGATGAATGGGGCCTGGATGTGGTGGCCGGAGGGTCACAGAAGGCGTTTATGATCCCGCCGGGCGTTGCTTTCTTGTCGATCAGCCCGAAGGCGTGGGAGGCTGGCCGGTCGGCACAGCTGCCGCGGTTCTATTTCGACCTGCGCAAGGAATTGAAGAATGCGGTGAACGGCGAAAGCGCCTGGACACCTTCGATCGCCATCCTGTTGGCCTTGGCCGAAGCGTTGACCTACGTCAAGGAACTGGGCATGGACAAGCTGATCGCCAATGCCGAGTTTCTGGCCCAGGCTACCCGCAAAGCCGTTACGGCGCTGGGTCTGGAGCTGTTTTCGTCATCGCCGGGCAATTCCGTGACGGCCATCAAGGCCCCGCCGGGCATGGATTCCGGCGTGATCGTGAAAGAGTTCCGGACGCGCTTCGGTTCGATCATCACCAATGGGCAGGGCTCCATGCAGGGCCAGATCTTCCGGATCGCCCATTTAGGCTATTTCGACATTTCCGACTGCTTTATGCTGATCGCGCAGTTGGAGCTGATCTTGGCCGCCAACGGGTATCCTGTGCAGTTTGGCCGGGGTGTGGCGGCGGCGCAGGAAGCTTACGCGGCTGCGGCAATTGCGCCGGGAGCAGTGTTAGTTTGACGGGCCGCTTGGCGTCCCAAGCCGGTCCTGACACGAGGAGACGTTGATGAAAGTTCTTGTTGCCGAAGCGGTCACTCCGGCGGCTCTGGATGTACTGAACGCTCAAAAAGGTTGGGAAGTCGTGATCGCGACGCCCGATGCCTATGGCCCCCATCTGGCCGATTGCGACGCCCTGGTGGTACGCAGCCAGAAGGTGGACCGTTCCGTCATTACCCGGGCACCGAAATTGCGCGTCATCGGCCGGGCCGGCGTGGGCGCCGAGAATATCGACCTGCCGGCCGCCACGGCGGCTGGTGTGCTGGTGATGCACACACCGGGCATCAACGCCGTCTCCGTGGCGGAGCACACGATGGCGCTGATGCTTTCGCTGGTGCGCATGATCCCCGCCGCGACTGCTTCCACCACCAGCGGCAAATGGGAACGCCGCAGCTTTGTGGGGCATGAACTGCGCGGCAAGACGTTGGGGATCCTGGGCATGGGCTCCATTGGCCGCGAAGTGGTGGTCCGCGCCAAGGCCTTTGCGATGCATGTGATCGCGCATGACCCGTTTGTGAATCCGCAGGCGGCGGTGGACCTGGATGTCGAGCTGGTGTCGCTGGAACAGCTTTATTCGGCCAGCGACTACCTGACGCTCCATGTGGCGCTAACGCCGGCCACTAGCAAAGTAATCAATGCCGCTTCGATCGCGAAAATGCGTGATGGTGTTCGCATCATCAACTGCGCCCAGGGCGGCCTGGTGGATAACGACGCCCTTCTGGACGCGCTGCTTTCCGGTAAGGTAGGCGGAGCGGGGCTTGACGTGTTTGATCCGGAGCCGCTGCCTTCCGATCATCCCTTGCTTAAGGCTCCCAATCTGATTGCGACGCCGCATATCGGTGGCGTGACGGAAGAGGCCAAAGACATTGTCGGCGTTCGCATCATGGAGCAGGTGGTGCAGTACCTGACCAGCGGTGTGGCCGTCAATGCGGTCAACATGCCGACGATTTCGCCGGAGCAGTACCGCACGCTGGGGCCTTACATCGCCTTGGCGGAGCGTCTGGGTACCTTTGCCACTTCGATCTCTTCGGGTAACCCCAAGTCGGCGCGGTTCTCCTACACGGGGCGCGTCGCGGAGCTGACCACGCAGTTGGTCCGCAATGCCGGTTTGGCCGGATTGCTGAATGGCTCCTTGACGCACAAGGCCAATCTGGTGAACGCCATGCAGTTGGCCAGCCAGCGCGGGCTGCGCGTGGCCGAGGTGCATGAAAAGCAGACGTCCTCCTATACCGATACGGTACGGGTGGAACTGGAAACCAGCGACGGCACGGTATCGGTGGAAGGTGCGCTGGTATTGGGCAACATGCGCCTGCTGCGCGTCAACGGGATCTATTGCGAGGCCAAACTGGATGGCCACATCACGTACGTGGTGAATGAAGACGTGCCGGGCACCATCGGTGCCATCGGCCGAGTCTTGGGCGCGGCCAGCATCAATATCGCCAACTTCTCGCTCGGCCGCGAAGAAGAAGCAGCCCGGCCCGGTGAGCCTCTGCTGGCCGTGGCCGTCATTGAAACCGATTGCACGGTGCCAGAAGCCGTGCTGACCCAACTGCTTGAGATCCCCGCCATTAAGCAGGCCCGGATGATTGAGCTGCACGCTTAAGCAAGCACAAGTTGAAGCGACCGCTCCCTAAAGCGCCGGCTGTGGACCCGTTCTCGGACAAACGGATCATTCTGGCCATCTTCGCCGTTGCTCTGTTTACGCGCCTGCTGCATTCCAACGTCTTGTGGGTGGAAGAAGCCTACCCCACGACGGCGGCGCTGAACATTCTGGCGGGGCGGAGCCTCTATGCGGATTTCTGGTTCGACAAGCCACCGTTGTTTCCTTTGCTCTACACGTTGTGGGGGGCGCAGACCGGGGCGCTGCTGCGGATTGCGGGGGCCAGCTACATCACAGTTTGCGCCTGGCTGATGGCGCGCGTGGCGGGGAACTGGTTGGCCGGGGCTTTGCTGGCCTTCTTTCTGATCTTTGATGTTCCGGCGGCTTCGATGGTGTTGGGGCCGGACCTGTTGACGCTGGCGCCCGTGCTCGGCGCCGTGCTGCTGCGCGGGCGACCGATTGCGGCGGGGGCGGTGCTGGCGCTGGGGTTCCATGTCAACACCAAGGCAGTCTTGTTCTTGCCGCTGCTCTGGTCCTGGCAGGCGGTGGTGAGCTTTCTGCTGGTGGCCGCTCCAGCCTTTCTGATGCCCGGCTATCTGGAGCAGGTCTGGCGGTGGGGGGCGCTCTATGCCCGGGACACTTTTCTGGACAATCCCGCTCGGGAGGGCTTGGCCAAGACCGCGGGCTGGCTGGGCTTCCATGCGGCGCTGGTGTTGGCGGCGACGCGGGCCAAGTGGGACCGGCTGCAATTGCTCTGGCTGGGTGCTGCCCTGATGTGTGCCTTTGCTGGCCTCCGCTTCTTCCCGCGCTACTACTTTCATTTGTTGCCGCCGCTGTGCTGGCTGGCTTCCCAGGCGCTCATTAGCGGTAGCCGCTGGGGGCGTTTTGCTCGATACCGGTGGGCGCTGCTGGCGTTGCTGCTGATCCCTTTGATTCGCTACGCCCCTGGGTACTGGCGGCCGGAGCGGTCCAAAGATCTGGCGATGTTCCGCGATGCCCGGCAAGCGGCCAAAGTGATCGAGCAGGCCGGCCCGGGCGACACGCTGTTCACCTGGGGCTATCGCCCGGAGATCGATGCGCTCTCCCGGCTTCCGGGCGGGACGCCGTTTCTCGAGAGCCAGCCGGTGACCGGCGTTTTCGCCGACCGCCACCTCAGCTCCTCACGTCCTTCCGCCGACCCTGCCCAGACCGCCGCCCAGCTTCAACGGTTGGCGGCCAGCAAGCCCATCTTCCTGGTGGATGGCCTGGGCCGCTACAATCCGGAGCTGGCGATCACCAAAGTGCCCGCGCTGGCCGAGTGGTTGAAGCAGTATGAAGTGGTGGCCATCACCCGCGGCACCGTGGTCTACCGGTTGCGCCGGTAAATGTTTATCGCATCCGCCGCCTTTGTGCGCGCATCGGAGTCGTATGAGTTTGTTTTTAGCTATGTCACTACTTGCTGCCTCCGTCCATGACTTCACGATGAATTCGATCGATGGCAAGGCTCAGCCTCTGGCCGCTTTCAAAGGCAAGGCTGTCCTGATCGTCAACGTCGCCAGCCAGTGCGGCTATACGCCGCAGTATAAGGGTTTGGAAGCGCTCTATCAGAAGTACAAGGGCCAGGGTCTGGTGATCGTCGGTGTCCCCGCCAATAACTTTGGCGCGCAGGAGCCGGGCTCGGATGCCGAGATCAAGACTTTCTGCGAGCGCAACTACAAGGTCACCTTCCCGATGATGTCCAAG
>JBIKMK010000548.1:0-3622 GCA_044359315.1 Bryobacteraceae bacterium
AGTACGGCTTCAACAAGTCGCATTCGGCCGCCTATGGCTATCTGGCGTACTTGACGGGCTACTTGAAGGCCAACTTCCCGGTGGAGTTTATGAGCGCGCTGCTCACGTCAGAAACCGGGAACACGGCCAAGGTGGTGAAGTACATCGCCGAATGCCGGGGCATGGGGATTGAGGTGCTGCCGCCGGACGTCAACCATTCCGACAACGACTTCACGCCCGATGGCGATGCGATCCGGTTTGGCATGGGAGCGGTGAAGAATGTGGGCGGCGGAGCGGTGGAGGCCATCGTCAAGGCGCGGGCCGAACATGGCGTCTTCAAGAGCATCTTCAAGTTCTGCGAGCAGGTAGACATGTCGCAAGTGAACCGGCGCGTGATGGAATCACTGATCAAGGCCGGGGCGATGGATAGCTTGGGGGGCACGCGCTCACAACTGATGGCCGTGCTCGATTCCGCTATCGAAACCGGCGTCCGGGCGCAGCGGGATAGCGCCAGTGGCCAATCCGGCCTGTTTGGCGGCTTGTTGGCGGAAGTGGAGCATCCGGAGCCACCGCTGCCCAAAGTGCCGGACTGGCTGCCGAACGAGAAGCTGCTGGGTGAAAAAGAAGTGCTGGGCTACTACATCACCGGCCATCCGCTGGACCAGTTCAAGGACCGTATCTACGATCTGCGCACGCACACCACCGCCACGCTGGAAGGACTGGCACGCGGCGTGGAGGTGAAGCTGTGCGCCATTGTCACGGGCATCCAACGCAAGCGCAAACAAGACGGCACGCCCTGGGCGGCACTGCGGATTGAGGATCACGAAGGATCGCTTGAAGGCGTCACCTTCAGCAGCATCTACCCGCAGGTGCAGCAGTTCCTGGTGGAAGACAAAGCGGTGCTGATCCGGGGCCTGGTGCTACCGGAAGAAAGCGGGCCACCCAAGGTTTCGGTGCAGGACATTGTGCCGCTGGAAAATGCTCGCGTCAACCTGGCCAGCCTGATTGCGGTAAAGGTCCGCATGGGCAAGAACGGCATCGACAAGGCGGCGGAATTGCAGAGCCTGTTCGCCCGCAAACCGGGCGATGCGCAAGTCCGCCTGAAGCTGGAAAAGCCGCGTGACTTCACCGTCACCATGGACATCAGCGCCCGCATCCGGCCCGATCGCGAGTTCCGTCAGGAGATTGAGCGGATCTGTGGCCCGGAATCGTTTGAAGTGATGTAGCGCGGAGCGCAATCAGGCTGTAAAGCGTAGCTGAGGCGACAAACAAGAAGATGGTGGACAGGGAAGGATTCGAACCTTCGTACGTCGCAAGGACGGGCAGATTTACAGTCTGCTGCCATTAACCACTCGGCCACCTGTCCAGGTTTGATGTACGCAATCCTCCGGCTCGCACTGGACCAGAGGGATTTCACATCCGGAAGGACCTTGAGAGACGGGCACGGCGTACTGCCGCTAGAACTCCAGATTAACAAAGCGTGAAGCGCACCGCAATTGACGTAGGCTGATCAGGCCAATTCTCAGGCCCAAACCTTCATTGCGCGGGGTTACTCCACCTGCCCCCGCGCCCACTTCAGCGCCAACTCCAGAGCATCCAGCGTGATGTCCAGCAGCGGCTCATTGCGACCGGCATGGCCTTGCGGGCCGGCCACAAAGTCGTGATAGCCATTCTCGAAGATGTCCAGCCGCACGCGCTTCTGCGCCTTGGTCATCTCCTCATGCGTCCGCTGCGCGACGACGATCAGAGCATCGGCCGTCCCCACCAGCAGCAGCAGTGGCGTTGAGACGGTGGCCAAATGCCGCGCCGTCAGGTCGGCATCCACCGTCTTGCCATCACGCGACATCCCGAAGAACGCCATCGGAGCGCCCGCGCCCAGCACCGCCCGCCACGGCTTCAGGCGCGACAGCAGGTGCATCGTGACACTGCCGCCCAATGAGACGCCATAGACGGTGATGCGATCCTTGTTGACGTAGGACAGCGCCGCGACATGCTCATAGACCGCCACGGCATCATCAGCATAGGTGGCCTCCGTCTCATTCAATGGTGCTCCCAGGTCCGCCCCAACCGGGTGCCGGTAATCCGCCACCACCACCACAAAGCCCTCCTGCAAGAACCGCTCCCACAGAGGGCCACCGGTGGATCCGCTGGACCACTCCACCAGCTTCTCCATGCCCCGCCCGCCGGGGGCACCATGGAAGTAGAGCAGCACCGGGAACGGCCCCTCCCCCTTGGGCTTGCGGATGGCGGCGGCGACGTAAAGGCCGTCTTTGGATTTAATCCACGTCTTCACCACGGGCGACTCCGCCTCACTGACGACGCGGATGTACTTCGAATGCGGCAGTTCCTTGCCGCCAGGGTGTTGATGGATTTCGGCCAGGGTCATCAGGGACAGGATAGTGCCAACAAGCATTCGTTGAACATACAATAACGGCATGCCTTCTCGCCGTGATTTTCTCGCCGCCTCTGCTGCGGCACCGCTGGCCGGATCTGCCTTGGCCTCCCCTGCTCCGCTCGCCGGGGCCGCTCCGCAATTGAAGCTGGGCATTGCCAGCTATTCGTTCCGCGAATTTGGCCGCAACCTGGCCATCAGGATGACCAAGAAGCTGGGTGTCTCCTACATCAACATCAAGGAGTTCCACCTGCCGTACCGGGCCACGCCCGAGGATCGCGAGAAGGGCCGCAAGCAGTTTGAAGCGGCAGGCCTGACCATCACCGGCGGCGGCACCATCTACGTACTGAAGGACGATGAAGAGGACCTGAAGTACTACTTTGAGTACGCCAAGCAGTGCGGTATGCCGATGATGGTGATCGGCTCCACGGACAAGAACCTAGCGCGCATCGAGAAGTACGTCAAGCAGTACGACATCAAGGTGGCGCTGCACAACCACGGCCCGGAAGATAAGTACTACCCCAAGCCCTCCGATGCCCTGAAGCTGATCAAGAACATGGACCCGCGCGTTGGTGTCTGCATCGACATCGGCCACACGACGCGCTCCGGTGGCGACCTGATGGCCGAAATTGAAGGCGCCGGTTCCCGCCTGATCGACATGCACATCAAGGACCTGAAAGACATCCGCGACGGCAAGACGCAGGTGCCGGTTGGTGACGGCAGCTTCGACATCCCGGCCATCTTCAAACAGCTGATCAAGATGAACTACCAGGGCGCGGTGATGCTGGAATACGAGATCGAAGGCGATGATCCGTTCCTGGGCATGGCCAAGAGCTTCTCCTACATGCGGGGCGTGCTGGCGGGCATGAAGGGGTAAAATCAAGCCATGGCCACCGCCGCAACGCTGCTCAGCTTCGAAGAGTTTCTGGCCCTGCCCGAAGTGCCCGGGGTGAAGCGGGAGCGTTGGGAAGGGGAGTTAGTCGAGATGGGGAATGGACGATTCGCTCACGAGTTTGTGAAGGCAAACATCGCGGAGATCCTGACCACCGCCGCGCGTCCCGCGGGCTTCCGTGTATATTCCGAGACGATGTACCGGATGGCCGGGGAATCGGACTTGATTCCCGATGTCTCACTGTTGGCCCGGTCGGCTAGAGTGGACGCCAGCGGGTACCCGGATTTCCCGGTTTTGGCTGTCGAAGTCGTCTCCTCGGAAACCGCCGCCCAGCTGGAGCGCAAGGTGGGGCTTTATCT
>JBIKMK010000044.1:0-12640 GCA_044359315.1 Bryobacteraceae bacterium
CTCGTCAGCAGCAGACAGGCAAGTACCCGGAGCATCGCCTAGTCAACCCGCCGCAGAGGGATACCGGACTGGGCCAGACGCCCCTCTACATGGGCCGGCCGGAGGCGGGAGGCATCGTATTCCACCGTCACGCGATCCAGCGTTGAGGCTAGCTTCACGTGATGGATGCCGTAGATACTGGTCGCTTTCGCGATCGCGTCCATGACGGCATCGTCAATGGGGCGCGTAAGTTCGAAATTCACCTGAACCTTGGTCATGGGATCACTTGAAATTATCGCGCACCGGAGGGCGGCGCGGGCTGCCTACGGAAGCTTGCCCGCTGATTCGGACTGGCGCTTCGCCTGCCGCCGGAAACCAACCAGCATGGCGACCGTCCCCAACGCCCCCAGCAGCAGGGTGGAAGGCTCGGGAACAGCGTTGGTGATAGCGGGTGGTGCGGTTGATTCGGCGGAGCCCTTGTAGAGCAGTCCGAACGGGCCGCCGCCTCGCTGGTAAACATCAAATTGCAGTTGATAGTTGCCGGAGGTGGTGAGATAAGGCGTCAGGTTGATGGCCTGACCGTTCTGCGGCAAACACCCAATCGGGCCATTGGCGCAGGCACCGCCCTGCACGGGGTTGGACTCAAAGAGCATTTGGACCGTCTGGTTCGGCATGATCAGCGAGACACGCGCGGTGTCGTCGGCCCATACGGTGATGGAGCCCGAATTGGTGATATAGGGCAGATAGAAGTTCTCCCAAAAGATCGCCGTCGGAGCCTTGGCGCTGCTGCCCGTGATCGTCCCCGTCACATTCGCCGGTGATAACGGCTGTCCGTTGCCGGTGAGACCATAGCTGATCCACTGGGCATCCGCCGAGTTGGGCTGCCACAACGGATGGGCGTTGATGAGGACGTTGGCCGCGGTCCTGTTGTTCGATTCGTTGACCAAGTCGCTGTTGAGCTTGATGGGGGTGGCCAACAACGGAGTGACGGCCAGGAGAAACAGAATGCTTTTCATCGCATAGCATATCGGCCAGTCCGTAAGTCCCTTGAATGGAAGCGGCCGGAAAGGTGTTGGCCGGGCAAGGGATGATGGATTCCAGTGTCAACGCGCGTATTGTGGCTGATTCATCGCTGGGCGGGCCTGGTGCTGGGCCTGTTTCTTTTTGTCATCTGCCTTTCGGGGGCGGCACTAGTGTTCCGCGAGGAACTGGAATGGGCAATCCATCCCCCCATGCGGGTGATGCCGCAACCGCAGAAGGCTTCATGGGATGACGTGCTGGCCGCGGCCGGGCCGGGCTGCTTTGGCTTCGTACTACCGGCGGATCCGGCAATGGCGATCACAGCCTACACGCCGGGTGGCGCCCGGTTGATTGACCCGTACACGGCACGCGCCACCGGGAGCCGGCCCAGCGATGGCGGGTTGAACTTCTTGCGCCAACTTCACATCCGGCTGTTTGTGCCGGGTTGGCAAGGGCGATTCGTCGTGGGACTGTTCGGCGTGGCGCTGTTGATTTCCGCAGTCACGGGCCTGATGATCTATTGGCCTTTCATGCGTGGAGTGTTCGCGCAAGGCCTCTCGTGGTGGCAGTTGCGGGCCGGACTCCGGTTCGGGCTGGCCGACGGGCACAAGCTGATGGGGATCTCGACGGCGGCGTTCATCCTGCTGATCGCACTCACCGGGGCGGGCTTGGGCGTGGAAACGCTGCTGCGGTTCTGGCCGCAGACGGCGCGGCAGCTGCACCCTTCACCCTCCGCCCGAACCCAGGCGGAGAACCGGCCCCGCCTCACTGCCGAACAAGTGCGGGCGGCAGCGCTGGCCGCGATTCCGGGCTTGACGCCCACCAGCTTGCTGATGCCGTCGGCGAAGTCGGGCCACTTTACGGTCTACGGAAATGCTCCCGGCCACTTCACGCGCCATGCGGCCAGCTTTGTGCTGGTAGGAGCCTATGATGGCCAGCTGATACAGGTCCACAATGCCAGCACGGCCAGTGCAAGTACAAAGATCTACGACGCCATGGAGCCCCTGCACTTTGGCACCTGGGGTGCGAGCGCGGGCACCTGGCTGAGAGCGCTCTATACGCTGCTGGGGTTGGCGGCGGCGCTGCTGCCCGTCAGCGGATTGCTGCTGTGGCGGGTCTCACGGAAGGCCTAGAGAATCGGCTGCCGTCGCACCAGTGGGCGGCGGCGCGATAGAATCGCGGGCGTGATACGCAAGACGCTTTTTCTCGCCACTTCGCTCGCTCTAGCCGCCGGCCGCCCGCCGGAGGTGCCTTTCGACAAGATCACCATCGACCTGGGGGCCAATGAAACCTGCGCCTTCGTGGACATGAACAAGGACGGCAAACTGGATATCGTCTCCGGCGAGAACTGGTTTGAAGCGCCCACCTGGAAAAAGCATACGTTTCGCGAGCTGTTCTACACGAACAACTACATCGATGCGTTTTCCGACCTGATCATTGACGTCAACGGCGACGGCTACCCGGACATCGTCACCGCCAGTTGGTTCTCCAAAGCGGTGCGTCTGTGGCAGCATCCCGGCAAGAGCGGCAAGCCCTGGGCGCCGCAACCCGTGCAGGAAGGCTTCAATGTCGAGTTCGCCTTTCAGGTGGATATCGACAACGATGGCAAGGCCCATGAGGTGCTGCCGCAGTTCGGCAACACGAATGCTCCGCTGAGCTGGTATGAGTTCGTGAAGGGCGCTCCGGTGAAGCATCAGGTGAGCACCAAGAGCTACGGCCACGGCATCGGCGCGGGCGACATCAATGGCGATGGCCGCACCGACATCCTGACGCCGATGGGCTGGATGGAAGCGCCCGCCAATCCGCGTTCGGGTGAATGGAAATGGCATGGCGACTGGGAAGAGACCAAGCAAGGCTTGGGGTCGCTGGGCTTCATGCATGTGCTCGATGTCGATGGGGACGGCAAGAACGACATCGTGACGTCGAAGGCGCACGATTACGGCATTTTCTGGCTCAAAAACCTGGGCGACGGCAAGTGGCAAGAATCGATGATTGACGACTCCTGGTCACAGGCGCATGCCACGACGCTGGTGGACATCAATGGCGACGGCAAGAAGGACTTGCTGACCGGTAAGCGCTTCATGGCCCACAACGGCAAAGACCCCGGCGAGCGCGAGCCGCTGGGCATCTACTGGTACGAATACCGGCGCACGCCCGACGGCGCACGCATTGAGTGGGTGAAGCACACGGTGGATTATTCAACCCGCACCGGCGGCGGCATGCAGATCCCGGCGAGGGATATAGATGGCGATGGCGACGTTGATTTTGCGGTGGGGGGCAAGAGCGGGGTGTTCTTGTTCATCAACAAGACGAAGTAGATGCGACGTACGATATATTCGGCCAAGTAAACAAAATGATCACTCGCCGTACTCTCCTCGCCACCGCGCCAGCTATCCTGGCCGCCCAGACCAGTTCGAAGGAACTCCGCGTCGCCTATATCGGCGTCGGCAACCGGGGCAGCTCGACGCTGAAGTCGCTGCTGCAAGTGCCCGGCGCGAAGGTGGTCGCCGTCTGCGATCTCGACCCGGAGCGGGTGCAGAAGGCCATCAGCACCATTGCGCAAAAGGGCGGGTCGGCCAAAGGCTATGCCGACTACCGCAAGATGCTCGATGAGATGAAGGACATCGACGCGGTGGTGATCGCCACGCCGGTAGATACGCACAAGAACATCGCCATCGCGACGCTGGAGTTGGGCAAGAACGTCTATCTCGAAAAGCCCGTCGGGATCGACGCCGCGGAAGTGGATCTGGTGGAGAAGGCGACGCGCAGCGCCAAGGGCATCCTGCAGGTGGGCTTCCAGCTCCGGCATGACCCCAATCGTGTCGCCGCCATGAAGTTCATCAAGGCGGGCGGCATTGGCGAAGTGATCTACTGCCACGCCATGCGCCACGGGGGCGATCTGCCGCGCGATACGCCGTGGCTGTTCGACAAGAAGCGTTCGGGCGACATCATTGTCGAGCAGGCCTGCCACATCATCGACCTGATGGTGTGGGCGATTGGCGCGCCTCCGCTGCGGGCCATGGGCTCCGGTGGCATCAACCTCTACAAGAACGTGCCGCAGGGCCGCACGATCATGGACAACTGGAGCGTCATCTGGGAATTCCCCAACGACGTGCGGCTGAACTTCTCGCAGATCTACTTTGACCCGCGCGGCTTCTCCGGCACCAACGAACGCGTCTTCGGCAGCAAGGGCGCTGTCGATTTGGGCAAGGCGATGTGGGGCGAAGTGGAAGGCCGCGAGTTGAAGAAGCTGGACGTCGAGAACGCCGACAAGGATGCCAACTACATGGCGATGGCCGCCTTTGTCGACAACTCGCTGGGCCACAAGACGCCGCTGGCGAATATTCAATCTGCGGGGATGTCGACGCGCGTGGCGGTGATGGGGCGGATGGCGATTGAGCAGAAGCGGATTGTCAATTGGTCTGAGGTGATCGCTTAAGGCGAGCGCAGTCTGGCTCCGAGCAGGTGGCGCAGGCTGTCAGCCTGCAGGCAGAATTCATTCCGCCCCAGTAACAGTATGCGGTCCGGCGGGCAGGGCGGGACTGAAGTCCCGCTGCAGGCTGACAGCCTGCGCCACCCTATTTCATCACCCTACTCAGCCACTGGAGCAACGATAAACGGCGTGGTGGTGGGCGCAGTCGAGCCTGCTTCCGGCTCCAGTGACACGGCAATCGCGGCAGCGGACGCCAAGTCCACCGTACCGGGCCGCACGTGCAGAGCAGTGCCTTGAGCACTGGTCTGGAACAGGCCCATCGGGACCGGGCCGCCTTGCTTGGGCACCAGCCACATCTGGTAGATGCGTCCCTGGGCGGCGGGAGGCAGATTGGAGACCAGCAGCAGCACGCCCTTGTTGGGTGAAACCAGAACGCGTCCGCGAGGCGGTGCGGGTTGGGCGGTGCCGAAGGTGGTGAGCTTCAGTTCCGGCTCATTCAGAAATTCCAGCAACTGGGAGACGGTCTTCAGTTCAGAGGCCTGCGCCATCAACTGCTGCCGCAGCTCGGCCACTTCGGCGCCCTTTTTCTGTTCGCGCTGCCAGAAGTTGAACGCCACCACGGCCACCAGAGCCGTGGCTGTCGCCCATACCCAGAACCAGCGGGGGAACGTCTGCGGTTCCTGCGAGACGGCGGCGACGATCTTGCGGCCCAGCCGTTCGGGTGGTTCCACGTCAGGGGCCAGCAACGCCATTCCGGTTACCAACTCCCGCGCCAAGGCCACACCTTGGGTGACTTCCGGATCGCCCGCGGCCAGCTTGCCACGGATCTCGTCGGCGACTTCCGGCTCCGCTACGCCGAGCACGAAGAGTTCGTATTGTTCGTTCAGCTCTTCGTTCGTCATATACCCGTACTCTCGCCCATGGCATTGCGACTCTCGCCCAGCGCAGTGCGAAGCACCTGCAAAGCGGCGCGCGTCCATGTCTTGATCGTGCCTAACGGCTGGTTCAACTTAGCGGCCATCTCACTCTGCGAGAGGCCCTCGAAATACGCCAGCTCCATCACTTGGCGCTGGTGGTCGTTCAACTGTTCAAAGGCCGTCTTCAACCGGCGGCCCCGTTCGGAGTTCAATAGCTCCTCATCCATATTGACGAAAAGCAGGGGCGATTCGGATGAGGATATTTCAACTGAGTTATGGCGCTGCCTCCCATCAACGGATCGCAAATAGTCAATGGCACGATTTCTTGCGATCGCCAGCAGCCAGGGGCCAAACTTGCCCCGTTCGCCGTCAAACCCTTGTACGCGGTTCCAGGCCCGCAGGAAGGTCTCCTGAGTGAGGTCTTCGGCCACCGCGGAATCCCGCACAACGCGGAGAATGAGCGAAAACACCAAACGGCCAAAACGTTTGTAGACTTCCTCCAATGCCTCCGGGTCGCGCCGCTTCATCCGGGCAATGATGGCCGGGATGTCGTCGCCTTCCAGCGCCGCGAACAGAAGTGGGAGGAAGAGGCTCAGGCCAGTAGCTCCTTGATGACGGAGCCGCTGACGATGGTGGGCCGTTCCGCGCGGCCATTGTGCATGTACGTGGTGCGCAGATGATCCATGCCCAGCAAGTGCAGGATGGTGGCGTGGATATCGTGAACGTGCGCCGGACGTTCCACCGCCCGCAGTCCGAGCTCGTCGGTGGTGCCCACCGTCTGTCCGCCCTTGATGCCGCCACCGGCGAACCACATGGAGAAGCCCCAGGGGTTGTGGTCACGGCCGTTGCCCTTTTCGTTGAACGGCGTGCGGCCAAATTCGCCGCCCCAAACCACCAACGTGTCGTCCAGCATGCCGCGCGACTTCAAGTCGGTCAGCAAACCCGCGATCGGCTTGTCGGAGGCGCGGCACCATTTGCCGTGGTTGCCTTCGATGTTCGAGTGCGCGTCCCAGCCTGAACCGGACCCGCAGTAAAGCTCGACAAACCGCACTCCGCGCTCCACTAGACGGCGGGCCATCAGGCAGTTGCGGCCGAACTCGTGGGTGGCGGCTTCATCCATGCCGTAGAGGTGCCGGGTGGCGGCAGTCTCCTTGGTGAGGTCCACCGCTTCGGGAGCCGTCGCCTGCATCTCAAAGGCCAGCTCATAGCTGCGGATACGGGCTTCCAGTTCAGTGTCTTCCTGCTTGTTGGCCCCAAACTTGTCGTTGAGCGACCGCAGGAACTCGATCTTGTTGCGCTGTTGTTCCTTGGTGGTACCAGCGGGCGGCTTCAGGTGGAAAATCGGCGTGTCGCCCTGGCGGAACAGTGAGCCCTGGAAGCTGGCCGGAAGGAAACCGGCGCTCCAGTTCTTGGGGCCGCCCACGGGCTCGCGGTCATCGAGCAAAATCACGAACGTCGGCAGGTTCTTGTTGGCCGCGCCTAGGCCGTAGGTCACCCAGGCACCCATCGAAGGGCGGCCGGCCAGGATGTCGCCGGTATTCATCTGGCAGACGCTACCCACGTGGTTCAAGCCATTGGCCCAGCAGGAGCGCAGGACGGCGATGTCGTCCATATGCTCGGCGATGTGGGGGTACCAATCCGACACCCACAAGCCGGACTTGCCATGCTGCTTCCACTTGCGCGGCGAACCCATCAGCGTGTTGCTGGCGGTGCCCATGGCGGTGATCAGTTTGCCGTAACTGGCCGGCACGGGCTGGCCATGCATCTCGTTGATCTTGGGCTTGGGATCAAACAGATCAATGTGGCTGGGGCCACCTTCCATAAACAGCCAGATCACGGACTTGGCTTTGGCCGGGTGATGCCCGGGCTTGGGCGCCAGCGGATCCACTGTTTTCGCCGCCTGAGCCTGTTCCTGGCCGGCCATGGAGGCCAGCGCCATGCCCGCCAAGCCGGAGCCGGCCTGGGTGAAGAACTCGCGCCGGGTGCGCACGGGCCAGTGATGTGAGAGACGCTTCATGACGCTACTACCAGACTAGTTGATGTACAGAAATTCGTTGGAGTTCAGCAGCATATGGCACAGGTCGGTCAAGGGTGACGGACTGCCCAGCGACGCCTGCTTTTTCATAAAGTCGAGCGCCAGCTTCTGCTCGTCCGCGGCGGCGGGCCGGGCGAAGGCCAAACGCCAGGCACGGTCCACCTGAGCCTCCGGAGTCAACCCCTGGTCATTCCGCACGCGGCGGGCAAAGGCTTGTGACCAATCACTGACCAGGTTATTGTTCATCAGCTCCAGCGCTTGCAGCGGCGTGATGGTGTTGTTGCGGCGGGCGCAGCTTTCGTGCGTGTCCGGCATGTCGAAGGTTTCGAGCATGGGGTATCGAGTGTTGCGGCGGACGAAGATGTAGACACTGCGGCGGACGGCATCAGCTGCATCTTCATGCTTGTTCCAGCCGCCACGGGAGGTCATGCCCGCCGGGAGCGGCGGAAACACGCCCGGACCACCCATCTTCGTGTTCAACATGCCCGCCGTGGCCAGCATGGAATCGCGGATGGCCTCGCCTTCCAGGCGGCGGCGGTTGAAGTGCCACAGCAGTTTGTTCGAGGGGTCTAGCTTGGCGCTGGCTTCATTCGAATCGCTGGACTGCTGGTAGACGGCCGACAGCAGAATGCGCTTGTGCAGCTTCTTGATGCTCCAGCCATCTTCGACGAACTTGGTGGTGAGGTAGTCCAGCAGCTGCGGGTGCGTGGGACGCTCGCCCATCATGCCGAAGTCGCTGGGCGTGCCCGCCAAGCCCTTACCGAAATGCCAGTGCCAAACGCGATTCACCATCACGCGGGCCGAAAGCGGATTCTTCGCGTCCGTCAGCCAGTTGGCCAACACCGAGCGGCGTCCGGTGGAGCCGTTCACCGGCGTTACCTTGGCGTCGCTGGGGTCGAGAATTGTCAGGAAGCCCGGCTGCACTTCTTCAAGCGGTGCATCGTAGGCGCCTTGGGAGAGAACGTGGACGGACGGTGACTGCAGCCCGTTGTCAGTCATGCTCTGGGCCAGCGGGATGTCCGACGGCTTGATGCGATTGAACCGGGCCAGCTCACGTTCCATGGCCTGATACTGGGCCTTCTTTTCGCCCTTCAGCCTGGCCTCGATCTCGTCGTCGCGGAACGTCACCTGCGTCTGGGCCTTCAAGGCCATCTGCCACTGGAAGGGATTGCGCTTTTCAGGAGCCATCTTCAGGGCTTCCTGGATCTCTTCCGGGAAGCGCTGCATCCGCTCCTCGTAGAAAGCATCGCGGGCGGGCTTCAAGACGGCCTGCATGCGATTCCGCAGATCCCGCGTTTCCGCGTCCCACTTGGCGTACTTTTCGTCGTAGGCGGCACGCTCTTGCTTCGAGATCAGCTGCGCGTCGTCCTGGATGCGGGTGTTGGCGAAGAAGGCCTGAAGGCGGTAGTAGTCCTTGTGGAGGATCGGGTCAAACTTGTGATCGTGGCAGCGGGCGCAGGCGACCGTCATTCCGATGAAGGTGTAGCCGACCACATCGGTGATGTCATTGAGCAGTTCCTGCCGGCGTTGAGCAATATTGGCCGCGTTTGATTCATCCGGGAAGTTCCGGTTGAAACCGGTGGCCACCAGGGCGTCCTTGTCGCCGGGGAACATTTCGTCACCCGCGATCTGTTCCTTCACAAAGCGGTCGTAGGGCTTGTCTTCGTTGAAGCTCTTGATCACGTAGTCGCGATAGCGCCAGATATTGGGCCGCGTCTCGTCCGCCTTAAAGCCTTCCGAATCGGCATAGCGGGCCAAGTCCAGCCAGTGGCGGCCGTAGCGTTCGCCATAGTGCGGCGAGGCTAGCAACCGGTCCACCACCTTCTCAAACGCACTGGCGGAGTTGTCGGACAGAAAGGCCTGCACTTCCGCCGTGGTGGGCGGCAACCCGGTCAAATCCAGCGTCACCCGGCGTAGCAGCGTCACCTTGTCGGCGGCCGGGTTGGGGGAGACCTTTTTCTCCTCCAGCTTGGCCAGCACAAAGGCGTCCACATCGGTTTTCGCCCAGGCCTTGTTCGACACGGCGGGCACAGCGGGCTTGGTCACGGGCTGCAGTGACCACAAGCGGCGCTGGGCGAGCGTGAAGTCCTTTGGTTTCTTCTGCTGATGGGTCTCCGAGGCCTTGGCGGCCAAGCAGAGCACGACGGCTAACGCAGCACAAATTTGACGACGCACGGCCAAAGTATATCACCCCGCTTCAGTGAGAAGAACCCCTATAAATCAGGCATTTCGCCCAACCGGAACGGGTAGAAAAACTTGTTTTCCACCGCACAGGAGAAGATCGGCCAATATTTCGCTTGACTGAAGCCTACGGCAGCAGTATTCTGAAGGCGAAGAAGAGGCGAATATGACTACCCCTTCACGCTTACTGATCGGAGCCGCCGCTCCCGCCGTTCACGGGCTGGAACTGGTGGAAGTTGTGTCCAGCCAACGGATGCCGCTTCGCGCGGCCACGACGGCCAAGTGGAGCCAGGCCCCAGTTCAGTATGTGGTCCGTTTGGGCCGCCAGTTCACGGAGCAGCGGCTGATGGCACCGTCGGCGATTGCCGTCTTTAAGGAGGGCTTATGGCCCTTGCTGCGTGCCCGGAAGCTGGCGGCCCTGCTGCTGCGCTTTCCGGCGGACTTTGCATTCCAGCGGGCCAACCGCGATCACGTACTGGCGTTGCGGCGGGCCTTCCACGAGTTTCCGCTGGTTCTGGAAGCGCCCCATGAATCCTGGCTGGAAGACGAAGCGCAAGCCGTGCTGATTGACCACCGGATTGCCTTCGCCAACAGTGGTGGCACCGCTCGGCTGACCAACGGGCTGGGCTTTATCCGGGTGAATGACCGCGCCGCCATCGACCAGATCCGGCGGGTGTCCCGATTTGCCGACCGTACGCTGGTGATCGCGCAGACGCCGGAACTGGCTTGCGACTTGAAGGACGAAATGTGGAGCGCACAGCCGAGACTCGATTTCGCCCGGGCCGTGGCCTGAGCTGTGATGGCCCGGTAGAGATAGCGCGGATAGGCAGCGAATAGGACAGTGGCTGCGTGCAGTGTCGCAAGGTCGGCCTTTCGTCAATAGATCGGGTGTTGCGGTCCGATAGGCGGACCACGCAGCCTGTCGGCAGCATTGGCCATACTTTGGGCGTTCTGGCCCCATTGGGCGAACGTGCGCTGCGTCAATCCCGTTGTTCGGTGCAAGAAGGTAGTTTCATGCATCCCATTCAAAAGTTACTCCGCCTGGCTATTCCGGCCGCTTGGGCCGCCGTCTCACTCTCCGCTGCGCCGGAGCAAACTCTACTGCAGGCCGAGCAGGAGTTCACGATCCATGGCCGGAGTTATCCGCCGGGCACCTATCGGGTGAAGGAATCAAGTCCCGCTGGGCTGGTGACCTTGCGGCACGAATCGAGCGGCCAGACGATCCTATTGCTAACGCAGGGGACGGGCAGCCCGAATAACTGCGGCGGAGCGAGGCTGGTGTTTCGCTGGCGCAAGGGGCAACCGGAGTTGGTTGAGGTGTGGACCGGCAACGGCAGTGGCCGCGTGGTCCGCTAGATTCCATCCTGGAGGCTGATTCTTCAGCCGGCTTGGCGATCGCATACTATTTTGGTGCGATTAGCCCACCCTGGGCGGGACGCGGGCGCGATTCTGGCTTGGGAGCGTTTGTGGTTGAAATTACGGGGCGGGCGCGATATGCTCTCCAAGGATTGGGGATGTCCCTTTCCTGAAGATCGCCGTTCGTTGCCCACCTGGACTTCGAGCTGGACGACATAATTCCAAGGAGTCTTTAACGCGTGACGTTCCTTACCGGAGCCTTTTGCGCCGCGCGCGTCCACTTTGCGCGCGCCGTGTGTTGTCTGATGTTGCTCTCCACCCTGGCCTTTGCGCAACAGCCGCATGCCGGTGGTGAAGCCAACCTTGTTTTGCCCGATTTGGATCTGGCTACTTTTTTCGGTGATGTCGGCGGCTCGACGCTGCTTTATGGTGGCCTCGCCGTTGGCGTCCTGGGCTTGTTGTTCGGCTTAGTGATTTACAAACAGCTGCAGGGCATGCCCGTGCACAAGTCCATGCTCGAGATTTCGGAGCTGATTTATGAGACTTGTAAAACTTACCTGGAAACCCAGGGCCGCTTCCTGCTGATCCTGGAGCTGTTTATTGGCGTCATCATTGTCTTCTACTTCGGCGTGTTGCAGCACATGGAGCCCTTTAAGGTGGGCGTCATCCTGCTGTTCTCGCTGATCGGAATTGGTGGCAGCTACGCGGTGGCCTGGTTTGGCATCCGCGTCAATACGTTTGCAAACTCCCGGACGGCGTTCGCCAGCTTGACCGGCAAGGCATTTCCCTGCTACGCGATCCCGCTGAAGGCCGGTATGTCGATCGGGATGCTACTGATCTCAGTGGAACTGCTGCTGATGCTGTCGATTCTGCTGTTCATCCCCGGCAATTTGGCGGGGCCCTGCTTTATCGGCTTTGCGATCGGCGAATCACTGGGCGCGGCCGCTTTGCGCGTCGCGGGCGGCATCTTTACGAAGATCGCCGACATCGGCGCGGATCTGATGAAGATCGTTTTCAAGATCAAGGAAGACGATGCGCGCAACCCGGGCGTAATCGCTGATTGCACGGGCGATAACGCCGGTGATTCGGTGGGCCCGTCGGCTGACGGTTTTGAAACCTATGGCGTGACTGGCGTGGCGCTGATTAGCTTTATTCTGCTGGCGGTGAAGGAACCGGTGGTTCAGGTTCAGCTGTTGGTGTGGATTTTTGTGATGCGCGTGGTGATGGTGATCGCCTCCGGCGTCAGCTACTTCATCAATGAAGCGATGGCCAAGGCCAAGTATGCCAACGCGGCCAAGATGAACTTTGAATCGCCACTGACGATTCTCGTTTGGCTCACGTCGATCGTTTCGGTGGTGGCTACCTACGCGGTGAGCTACCTGCTGATCCCCAATATCGGCAACGATGGGACGCTGTGGTGGAAGCTTTCCACCGTGATTACGTGTGGCACTCTGGCCGGCGCCATCATTCCGGAACTGGTGAAGGTGTTTACCTCCACTGAATCGGCGCACGTCCGGGAAGTGGTGACATCGTCCCGTGAAGGCGGCGCGTCGCTGAACATCCTGTCCGGTTTGGTGGCGGGTAATTTCTCCGCCTTCTGGATCGGCTTGGCGATGCTGGCGTTGATGGCGATGGCTTACGGAGTCTCCACGATGGGCATGGGCGCTCTGATGATGGCTCCGGCGGTGTTTGCCTTTGGCTTGGTGGCGTTCGGCTTCC
>JBIKMK010000549.1:0-3621 GCA_044359315.1 Bryobacteraceae bacterium
CTTGTAATAGGTGGCACCCTGTGCGTTGAAGGCCTCCGAGAAACCCAAGACGCCAGTGTAAAACTCCCGGGCCCGGTTGGTATCGGTGACGCGGAAGGCTGAATAGAGGAGGCCCTTAATCGGAAGCTCGGCCGCCGACGCGGCGGCCAGCGTCAGGAAAGCGGCGGCGATTCTCATTTGGCGGGCGATGCCGCCGGCGCGGCTGGTTTGGAATCAGAAGAAGTTGTACTGGCGGCCTTGGTGTCGGATGAGCCGGAAGAAGAAGAGGAACTGGAATCGCCCGACGACTTGGACTCAGCGCCGCCGGTAGCAGCGGTGCCGCCCTTGTTGACGCCGGAGTAGCCGTCCTTGTACCAGCCACTACCCTTCAGATGAAACGCTGGGGTGGAGATCAGACGGTCCACCGCGTCCGGTTGTCCACAGAGTTCACACGTGGTCAACGGAGCATCAGCAAACTTCTGCAACTTGTCAAAATGCTTTCCACACAACCGGCACTTGTATTCGTAAAGAGGCATAGCTAACGGAGAATTAAGGGTCCTATTTCTTCAGTGATTCGACTGACTTGGCGGCCGTCTTGGGCACACCGTTGATCAGGACGTCGATGGCCTTCTTCAGCAGCGGGTCTTCACCCGTGCGGGGCTTGGTCTCCACCGGTTCCGGCGCGGCGGTGTCATCATCGCTGTCGGTCGGCTCCGGTGCATCAGCCATCATGACGCTGGGCGTCACGGCCTTGTCCTGGATCGAGATGCCCGAGGGCGAGTAGTACTTGGCGACGGCCAAGATCAACGCGCTACCGTCGTCGAGCGTAATCGCTTTGCGCATCGCGGCATCGCCGTAGGTGCGCTCACCCACCACTTCGGCGCGCTTCAAATCCAGCAACGCGGCGGCGGCCACTTCCGCGCCGGCCGCAGTGCCGCGATTGGTCACCACCACCACCGGCAGCTTGGTGACTTGCTTGCCCGGAGCGGCATCAAAATTCTGCTTGGTCACGCGCTGTCCCTGGAGGTAGCCCAGCAGGCCCTTGTCCAAAAACAGATTGGCCAGCGCCAGTCCCTCTTCCGGCGCTCCATAGGCGCAACTGCGAATGTCCAGCACCAGGCGCTTGGCACCCTGCTTTTCCAGGCTCTCAATGGCCGACGCGACTTCCTTGATCTTGCTGGGTTCAAGCGTTTGCAGCGCGATATGGCCCGTCTGATCCGGCAA
Source organism: Bryobacteraceae bacterium (assembly GCA_044359315.1). GTDB lineage: Bacteria > Acidobacteriota > Terriglobia > Bryobacterales > Bryobacteraceae > JAPKYZ01. The sequence goes on from JBIKMK010000549.1 coordinate 1,204, forward strand.
CATCTTCGACTGGACCGCCGGGAACTTCAGGTTGGCGCGATTCAGCGTCACTTTCTGCGATTCCGGCTTCCGGGTCCGCAACACCGTCAGGTCGACCGAGGAACCGGCGTCGCCCTTCAGCAGCAGTTCCGCGTAGGCCAGCGGCATGTCGCGTGTGGCCACGCCCTTGATCGACTCGATCATGTCGCCCGTGTTCAAGCCCGCCTTGGCGGCAGGCGATCCGGGGATGGCGTCCACCACGCCGATATAGCCGAAGCGCTTGGACAGAATCAGGCCGGTGTCGGCGCGCTTCTGGTCTTTCTGCTTCTGGTACTGCTTAAACTGGTCCGCGCTGAGGTAGCTGGCGTAGGGGTCCACGGCCTCCAGCAAGCCGTTGACGGCCCCCATGGTGACGCCCTTCAGGTCGGGCTCCTCCACGTAGTCGCTCTTGATGCGCGACAACACCTCGGTGAAAACCGCGATGTGCTTATAGGGGTCCTCAGACGTCGCTCCGCGGCCCATGACGGCCCCGACCAGCAGCGCCCCTACCAGGACAGTGGAGAATGAAACGAAGGCTATGTTGAAACGGCGATTCAATGGGTATACTCCCGCCGACTCAAGTATAACAGGGTGATTCTGAACACAATGCGTATTCTCATCTTCATCCTCTGCGCGTTGGCCGGCACCTCGATAGACGCACAGTGCACGTATTCGGTCACACAATCTGCGTATTCTGTTCCGGCTGGCGGAACGTCCGTGGTTGCGCCCCTCAGCCTGAGCGTCACCACCCAGGCCGGCTGCACCACGGTGGCCACGTCGCAGTCGGATTGGATCAGCATTGTCAACGCCGCCGGAACCGGTAGCCGCAGCATCTCGTTCAGCGTCACCGGCAACCCGGGTGTCGTCCCCCGGGTGGGCCAGTGGACCGTGGGTGATAAGACCATCGCCGTCACCCAGGCCGCCGACTGCTCCTTCACCCTGACGCCCGCCTCGGCTTCGCTGCCGGCGGCACGCACTCCGTCGTCTTTTCTGGTCAACGCCAACGTCAACCGCTGCGCCTGGACGGCCGTGCCTCAAGATAGCTGGCTGACAGTTTCCCTGGGCGGGTCCGGGACGGGTGACGGCACGTCGGGCTACACCGCCGAACAGAATCTGACCCCCGCCGCGCGCAGTTCCTCGATCCTGGTGGTGAACAGATCGCACACAGTGAATCAGGCCGCGGGCAATTGCAACTACACGTATGGTTTGGGCATTCCGGGCATCGTGCCGGCCGAGGGTGGCACCTACAAGCTGCCGATCACGACCAGTTGCATCTGGCAGGTGCGGTCCACCGTCGATTGGATCAGCTTCACCTCTCCCACTACCGGCACTGGCACCGGCACCGTGGATGTGGCCGTCGGAAGAAATGCCGGGTTCGGGCAGCGTTCCTCGCGGATCGAGAATTGGAACTCGCCCGTTACGGTGACGCAGGCGGGGCAACCCTGTGCGCTGACGTTGAACCCTTCCCCGGTCAACTTCACGGCTGCCGGCGGAACTTCCAGCATCACCGTCACCGCGCCCTGCCCGTGGACGGCGACCACCACCACGCCCTGGATCACCATCGGGACACCCACCGCGAATAGTTTTCCCGTCAACGTGATTGCGAACCCGACCACGGACCGGCGGTCCGGCTTGGTCCGCGTCAACGATGTAAATCTGGTGGTGACGCAAGATGGAGCGAGCTGCGGCTTTAAGTTGACGCCCTTGAGCGCGACGCTTCCGTCAGCGGCCGCCAGTGAGGCGGTGCAGGTGGAGGCGTCTTGCGCCTGGTCCGCCACCAGCAGTGTTCCCTGGATGCGGGTGACGGAGGCGACGCCTACGCTGCTGCGCTATGCCGTCGATCCGAACAGCTTGACGACATCGCGGACGGGAACGCTGAATCTCACCGGCCGGGTTGGCTCCAGCAATGTTCCCGGACCGGCCTTTACGGTGCGCCAGGCGGGACAATCGCCACTGTTCACGGCGGCCGATCTTCGCAACGGGGCCAGCTTCATCGCCGGAGCCATTTCACCGGGCGAGATCATGACCATCTTTGGCACCGGGTATGGGCCGGCGCAGTTGGCGGTGCCGGAGATCACGCCCGCCACCACGTTCTACCCCACCTCGCTGGCTGGCGTGCGGGTGCTGGTGGATAACATCGCCGCCCCCATCACGGCGACCATCGGCGGCGGCCGCCCGCAGGTGAACTTTGTCGTCCCCCACAGCGTAGCCGGCAAGCGTCAGGTGGAGGTCCGGCTGGAGTACAACGGCGTGTTGTCAGACCCCGTCTCGGTGACGGTCACCTCCGCCAACCCGGAGATTTTTGCGCTGACGCCGGAAGGCCAAGGCGCGGTGTTCAACGAGGACTACACCGTCAATAGCGTCAGCCAACCGGCCAAGCCGGGCAGTGTCGTGGCGATG
>JBIKMK010000550.1:0-3616 GCA_044359315.1 Bryobacteraceae bacterium
CAGTGCGAATGAGATCACCGCAGTTGCCTCCCGTGACTTGGGCCGCGCCACCGAGGCGGCTGCGCAGTTGGGGGCGGGGAAGGCCTATGGCAGCTACGAAGAGCTGCTGGCGGACCCGGACATTGATGTCATCTACAACCCACTTCCCAACCACTTGCATGTACCCTGGGCCATCAAGGCTGCTGAGGCCGGCAAGCATGTGCTGTGCGAGAAGCCGCTGGGCCTGAATGCCGCCCAGGTGCGGGAGCTGATCGCGGCCCGGGATCGCACTGGCAAGGTGGTCATGGAAGCGTTTATGGTGCGGACCCATCCGCAATGGCTGCGGGTGCGGGAGATCATCCGGTCCGGTGAGATTGGCGACGTACGGGCCTTTGTGGCGGCCTTCAGCTACACCAACGTGGACCCCAACAACGTCCGCAACAAGGCTGACATCGGTGGCGGGGCGCTGTACGACATTGGCTGCTACTGCATCACCACTGCTCGCTGGGCCTTTGAGCGGGAGCCGCAGCGCGTCGCCTGCACGATTGAGCGGGACCCGGCCTTTGGCACGGACCGGCTGTCGTCGGCCCTGCTCGACTTCGCACCCGGCCAAGCCACCTTCACCGTCTCAACTCAGATCAACCCGTTTCAACGCACGCAGATTATCGGCACCAAGGGGCGCATTGAGGTGGAGATCCCGGTGAACTCGCTCACCGATCGGCCGATGCGGTTGCACATCGACGTGGGCGGCGCGCTGGACCGGTCGGGCATTCGCACGGAAGAGATCCCGGCGTGTGACCAGTACACGATCCAGGCGGATGAACTGGCTCGGGCGATCCGGGGAGAACGCGACGCGGCGGTGCCGTTGGAGGATTCACTGGCCAATGTGCAAGTGATCGATGCGGCGTTTTCGGCGGCGGAGTCGGGGCGCTGGGAAGTGCCCGGAACGTTCTAGAGCCCTAACTCAAAAGGGGCGCAGGGAATTCCTGGCAATGTCCGTCTCCCCTAAAGGTAACGGCCGGGAACCGCCTCAGTTCTCGGCCGTCTGGACTTCAAGCCCTTTCCGCTGCGGTTTTTTGTACGCGTGGCGAGTCTGGGAGAAAGCGGTGCCGGCTTTAGCTGGCGGGCTTCCAGCGGACGATCGGCTTGCGCGCGGCGGTCGTCTCATCCACGCGTGACGTGCGCGTGGAATAAGGGGCCTTCAGTACCATCTGCGGATCTTCATCGATCTCGCGGGCGATGGACTGCATAGCGTCGATAAACAGGTCGATCTCCGCCTTCGATTCGGTCTCGGTGGGCTCAATCATCAATGCGCCGTGGACGATCAGCGGGAAGCTGACCGTGTAGGGATGGAAGCCGTAATCGATCAGCCGCTTGGCGATGTCGCCGGTCTTGACGCCCTTCTTGACCTGCCGGTCATCGGAGAAGACAACTTCGTGCATGCAAGGCGACTGGTAAGGCAGATCAAAGAACGCCTCCAACCCCTTGCGGATGTAGTTGGCATTCAGGATGGCATCCATGGTGGCGTTCCGGAGGCCCGGGCCGCCGTGGGCCATGATGTAGGCTAGCGCACGAACCAGAACACCAAAGTTACCGTAGAAGGCACGAACACGGCCGATGGTGTCCGGACGGTTGTAGTCCCAGCTGTAGACGCCGTTGTCGAACTTAAGGCGCGGCGTGGGAGCGAAAGGCTCCAGGTGAGCCTTCATGGCCACCGCTCCGGCACCAGGGCCGCCGCCGCCGTGGGGAGTGGAGAAGGTCTTGTGGAGGTTCAAGTGCATCACGTCCACGCCAAAGTCACCAGGCCGGGCCACGCCTACCAGCGCATTCATGTTGGCGCCGTCCATGTAGACCATGCCGCCCTTGGAGTGCAGCACTTCCGCCACTTGCACGATGTGTTCTTCAAAGACGCCGACGGTGTTGGGATTGGTGACCATCAGCGCCGCCGTGTCGCCATCAACGGCCTTTACCAGTTCGGCAACGTCCACCATGCCCAGATCATTGGACTTGATGTTGACCACATCGTAGCCCACCATCTGCGCGGTGGCCGGATTGGTGCCGTGGGCCGAGTCAGGGCAGAGAACCTTCTTGCGCGGGTTGCCCTGCTTTTCCAGGGCCGCCCGGATCAGCAGAATGCCCGTCATCTCGCCGTGGGCGCCCGCGGCGGGCTGCAGCGTCACCGCATCCATGCCCGTGATCTCGGCCAGTGCGCATTCCAGCGCCGCGATCACTTCCATCATGCCCTGGGCCAGCGATTCCGGCTGATACGGGTGCGCCCAAGCCAAACCCTCCGTGCGAGCCACCTGCTCATTGACGCGAGGGTTGTACTTCATCGTGCAGCTGCCCAGCGGATACATACCCAGATCGATGGCATAGTTCCAGGTGGACAAGCGCGTGAAGTGACGGATCACTTCCACTTCGCTGACTTCCGGAAAGCCCGCAATCTCACTACGGACGGCGCTACCGCCCAGGGCAGCGGCCGGATCGATGACGGGTACGTCCAGGTCGGGCAGCTGATAGCCCTTCTTGCCGGGCGAGGACATCTCAAAGAGCAGTTGCTCGTTCTGCGAAATGTGCGAACGGACCTTCTTCACCATTACTTGCTCCTCCCGGCCACAGCCACCAGCTTGTCCATCTCCGGCTTCTTGGTCATCTCCGTGGCACACAGCAACATCGAATCGGCCAGCTCCGGATAATGCTTGCCCAGCGGCAGGCCGCCGATGATCTTCTCTTCCAGCAGTTGGGCGTTCAAAGCTTCCGGATCGCCCACGCGGGTCACGAACTCATTGAAGTAGGCACCCGAGAAGCGCGGTTTAAGCTGGCTACCCAGGTAGTGCGCCTTCGACAGGTTCTGCACGGCCAATTCCCGCAGCCCTTCCTTGCCGAACAGGCTCAAGTAAACCGTCCCCATCAGCGCGATCAAGGCCTGATTGGTGCAGATGTTCGAGGTCGCCTTCTCGCGGCGGATATGCTGCTCGCGCGTCGACAACGTCAGACAGAAGGCACGCCGGCCCTCCGTGTCTTTGGTTTCGCCCACCAGACGCCCGGGGATCTGCCGGATGAACTTTTCCTTCGTGGCGATGATGCCCGCAAACGGGCCACCATACACCGGCGAGATGCAGAAGCTCTGCAGTTCGCCCACGACGATGTCCGCTTGCGACGGGGGTTGCAGTAGACCCAGAGAGATGGCTTCCGTGAAGACGTAGACCAGCAAGGCACCCTTGGCGTGGACCAGTTCGGCCAGCGCGTCCAACTCTTCGACCGTGCCGAAAAAGTTGGGGGACTGGATGATGACACAGGCGGTGTCGCTATCGATCTTGGCTGCTAGGTCCGCCATGTCCAGACGCCCGGTCTCAGAGTCATAACCGAGCTCGGCCACCGGCATACCCTGGTGCTTGGTGTAGGTGTCCAGCACCTCGCGATACTCGGGATGCACCGTGCGGGCCACCAGCGTCTTGTTGCGGCCGGTGATGCGCACGGCCATCATGGCCGCTTCCGGCACCGCCGTTGAGCCGTCGTACATGGAGGCGTTGGCCACTTCCATGCCGGTGATCAGCGCAACTTGCGTCTGGAATTCAAAGATCGCCTGCAGCGTGCCTTGGGCGATTTCCGGCTGATACGGCGTATAGGCCGTCAA
>JBIKMK010000551.1:0-3615 GCA_044359315.1 Bryobacteraceae bacterium
GCCGAGCGCGAACTGGTCTTCCGGGTTAGCTCCGGGACGGCTGCGCTGGCCGGTGTCGCTGACCAGGCTGTGGCTGCCGTAGCGGTTGCCGGTGATCTGGGCGCGCACGAACTGGTCATACGGCATATCGTCATTCAGAGCGTTGATCACCCAATCTCGCCAGTGGAAGATACCTGGACCAGCGGGCATGACAGAGCCGTCCAGACCATCGAGATCGGCATAGCGCAGCACATCCAGCCAGTGCCGCGCCCAGCGGACCCCGTGCTGCTTGTCGGCTAGCAGGCGATCCACTAGTTTCTCGTAGGCGTCAGGCGCGGCATCGGCCAGAAAGGCATCCTGATCGGCCGGTGATGGCGGCAGGCCGGTGAGATCAAAATGGACCCGGCGCAGCAGCGTCAGCTTGTCCGCTGGACCGCTGGCACGCAGCCCCAGTTCGCGATGCTTGGCCATGACGAAGGCATCAATCGGGTTACGAGCCGGGCCCGGCAATGTGGGGGCTACGACTGGCTGCAACGACCAAAGCTTTGGCTTCGGCAAGGCCTTCGGCTGCGGTGATGTGCCGGTTGCCTCTGGCCGCGGTGCACTTTTCGGCGCGGGTGTTTGCCCAAGCGTGTGGACTGCCCAGACCGTCCCCAGCGTTAGAAACAGCAGTGTTCGCATCCGCATCCCTCCGCTGTCTATTCAATCACTCCCACCAGCGCAATGGCTAGCCGCCGGCAAAAGTCACCCGCGCCATGACCTGCGCCCATCACGATGTTTGCTTGGCTGACGGCCGCTTGGCCAGCTGCGTCAGCAGGTTGCTGGTGGTGGTGGTCACCTCGGCCACCGCAGCATGAAACGCGTCGTGGTTGGCCTTGGACGGCGCGCGGAAGCCGCTGACTTTGCGGATAAACTGCAGTGCGGCGGCCTGGATTTCGGCCTCGGTGACGGGCGGGTCGGCCCCTCTCAGCACTTTGATACTGCGGCACATCGGCTTGGCGTTGTCCTTTCGCTTCAGTGTAAATCGCCTGTTCGTCCGGGCGCTGCCGCTAAACTGTTAGGTGGATGCCTTCGCTTGCTGACTCCCGCGTACTGCACATCGACATCACCGGCCCGGACCGCACCGGCCTCGCTCACTCCTTAACCCAATTGTTGGGGGAGTCCGGAGCTCGCGTGCTCGATATTGGCCAGGCGGTGATCCACGACGCGCTCGCCTTGGGCTTGCTGGTAGAACTGACGCCTGAAATGAAGGCGTCGACGTTGATGACTGAGTTGCTGCTGAAGGCGCACGAACTGGGTGTCCAGATCCGTTTCCGGGCCATCACGGGAGCCGAGTATCAGGAATGGGTGGATAGCCAGCGGCGGCAGCGTTTTCTGGTGACAATGCTGGGCCGGACACTGCTGGCGTCGCACTTGGCGGCCGTCAGCGGAGCGCTGGCAAAATCGGGCTTGAACATTGATGCGGTGGACCGGCTCTCGGGCCGGTTGCCGCTCGATTCCGCTGGCTTGGCCACGCGCGTCTGTGTCGAGTTGGCGGCGTCCGGTACGGGCATTGATGAAGATCAGGTGCGCGCGGCATTGCTGGAACTGGCCGGGGAGCATGGCATCGACATTGCCTTCCAGCAGGATTGCGTTTTCCGCCGGAATCGGCGTTTGGTGGCGTTCGATATGGATTCGACGTTGATCCAGGCCGAGGTGATCGACGAACTGGCGAAGCTGGCGGGCGTCGGTGATCAGGTGGCCGCCATTACCGAGTCCGCCATGCGCGGTGAGCTCGACTTCCAGCAGAGCTTCCGCAAGCGCGTCTCGCTGCTGAAGGGGCTGCCGGAGGCCGCCCTGCAGAACGTCGCCGACAATATCCCATTGATGGACGGCGCGGAGCGGCTGACCAGCACGCTGAAGCGACTGGGCTACAAGACAGCGATCCTCTCCGGTGGCTTCACCTTCGTCGGCCGCGTGCTGCAGGAGCGGTTGGGGATTGATTATCTCCATGCCAATGAGCTGGACATCGTGGACGGCGTAGTGACCGGCGAAGTAAAGTGCCAGATTGTCGACGGTGCGCGCAAGGCCGCACTGTTGGAACAGATCGCCAAAACCGAAGGCTTGAGCATGGATCAGGTGATTGCCGTCGGCGATGGGGCCAACGATCTGCCGATGCTGCGGTTGGCGGGCTTAGGCATTGCCTTCCACGCTAAGCCGATCGTCCGCCGCAGCGCCCGCCAGGCCATTTCGACCTTGGGCCTGGATGGCATTCTCTATCTGCTCGGCGTGCGGGATCGCGAGACGGCGTAGTCTGCTTCCCTGGCTTACGGCGCGGTGCAGGATTGCCGGGCCTTTTCCAGAAACTCTCCCCGCGTAGATCCGTTGACACCTGCTGCGCACGGCAGCAGCTTGCGCCACCGGCCCAGGAGGCCGGCATCCAGCGGCTTGTCCGGCTCCACCGCATGCAACGGGTGGGCAAAGGAATACTGGGTTCCATAGCGGAACTTCAACGGTGTCAGGACCGCGGTTTGGTAGTCCACCAAGTCACTCAGGAGACCTCGCAGGCCGGCCCACTGGACCGCAGCAAAGTGGGGCGATTCAGCGGCCACGTCGGAGGTGTAGATGGTGGCCTGCTTCTGCTGATGCAGCATCCGCTGCAACTGTGGCAGGTTTACCGCGCGTGTGCGGTTACCTTGGTTGATCGCCAGATGGGCGGCCAATCCGGCGGCATGTCCAAGGGCGGCCCAGGTGGGCTCCAGGCGCAGTGCCGAGTAACCGACATGCGATGAGGACATGGCGACGGGCACCAGCAGATTTGAGACGCCGCGGGGCAGCAGTACGCGGTAGGGGACCATGAAGGGCGTAGTCGAAAAACTGAAGTCCCCTTCAAACAAGGTGGGATAGAGCGGGCCCGCTGGCTGATGGCCGTGGGAGTTTAGCGCGTAGTCGCCCATGGCGATGGCATCCTGATGAACTCGCGCCCGGACGCTGCGGGGCGCGGGCATCGTGTCGTGTTCGGTAAACGTGTAGTCGCCCTCGATCCGGCGGCCTTCCCGCACATAGAGTGCTGGCGGCAAGTGCCCGTTGCTGACAAACTCGTCCTTGGCCAACCCCCATTCGTTGGCCTTGTCGCGGATCGGCCCAGGTACGTCCGGGTCATTCTGTAGGAAGTAGAGCAGGCCGATGTTGTGTGCGACATGACGGTCATAAATGCGCTGGCGCGTGGCCGCGTCGCCGTTGGACCAGCCATTGTTCTCTCCGGGTAGCGACAGCCGGATCGGCGCCTGCTTGATGTCGTTCATGTCGCTTTTGTCGTTGGGGATGTAGGTCAGGCGCAAGATGCCGGAATGGTCGGTCGTGTAGACCTCCTTGATGCGGCCGCTGCGCAGGACGGGCAGAAAGCGGGCAAACTCCTCGCGGTTGTAGCCCATCGGTTTGGGCGCGGGCACGCGGTTGGACGGACGATTAGTCATGATGATGCGGAAGTTGGCGCACTGTTCATTTGAGTCCGCCTCACCCGTAGAGCCCGGCAGAATGCGTCCCTGGTCAAAGAACAGAACTCCGGCAAAGCGTTCGCCGTACTCGCGTGTCGATTCCCGCCCCAGCCGATAGGGCACCTTGGCCGCAGCCGCCAGGTCTCCCTCATAGGTGGCA
>JBIKMK010000045.1:0-12597 GCA_044359315.1 Bryobacteraceae bacterium
GGCCGGAATGGTGGGACGCAGGGCGGCCATGGCCGGAGCGCCGGACTTGGCGGCTTTGGTCGTATCCGGGCCGCGCTTCAACATACCGGTGGCGCGGGCCATCATGCCGACCTTCACCTGATTCTCCTGCTCGTACTTCATCCGGGCCACCGCCACCGGATCAGCCTCCGGCACCGGCAGTTCCATCTGCTTCAGCACCTTGGTGGCGTCTTCAACCCGGGGAGACAACGGATAGTCCCGCACAATCTTCGAATAGGCCGCACCGGCTTTATCGCGGAACCGCGCACCCATCTTGGTGTAGGAATCGCCCAACTCCCACAGCGCCTCATCCGCGCCGCTGTAGAGCGGGAAGTGGTCCACCATGTTCTGCAAGCGGTTGGAGGCAGCCGGGAAGGAGCCCTTCTTGTGATAGAAAGTGCCCACGCGATACTCGCCCTCGGCCATCGCTTCCTGGATATTGCGCAGCATCTGCTGCACGCGCGGCGCGAACTTGGAATTCGGGAACTGCACCAGCAACTGGCGGCACTCATCTTCGGCGCGCAGGGCGTGGTTGTTGTCGCGATCCGGCTTCTCCATCTGCTTGTAGTGGATCATGCAGATCTTTTCCTGGCCCTCGGCCGCTTCTTCCATGGTGGGGTAGAACAGGATGAAGTCCTTATACTCGGCTTCCGCCTGCGCCATGCCATTGGAGCCGCCTTCACGGAACCAGCTGTCGGCGATGGCCAGCTTGGCTTTGGCCAGGTATTCGCTGGTGTCGTAGGTGTTCATCAAGGTGTTCAGCGTCAGGCGCGCCACTTCGTAGCGGCCCCGCTCAATGTCCTTGATGGCCTTGTCGAACAGTACCTTGTCGGGCTGTTCGGTGTCTTTGCCAATCGGATTTTCGTACTTCTTGCGGCGGCAACCGGCGGCAAACACCAGGGCCAGACAGACCAGTAACGTAACAACCTTGCGATTCATGCGATTTCCCTTATTCTAACGGGTTTAGAGTCCTGCCGTCGCGCCCGGTACCCGGGAACCGCTTAAACACCGCCGACCAGGCCAGACAATCCTCGGACGGCGCCCGCCGGATCAGGGTTGCCGGAAACACCCGCTCCAAACACCGACGTGCCACAGACCATCCAGTCACAGCCCGCCGCGGCGCATTCGGCCACGTTGGCGGCCCCCAGCCCCCCATCCATTTCCAACAGATAGCCCAGCCCTCGCTCCGCCCGGACCGACCGCAGAGCACGGGTCTTGTCCAGCGTCCGCGGGATAAACGCCTGCCCCCCAAACCCAGGGTTCACCGACATCACCAGCACCAGATCCACCACATCCAGCACTTCGCTCAAGGTGCCGACCGGAGTGCCCGGATTGATGGCGACACCCGCCTTCAACCCCAGCTTCTTGATCGCGCCCAGCGTCCGGTCCAGGTGCGGGCAGGTCTCCTGATGAACGATCAGCGAATCGGCCCCCGCGTCCGCAAAGGCGCTGAGAAACGGATCGGGCGCGGTCACCATCAGATGGACATCCAGAAAGCTGCGCGTCACCTTGCGGATGGAGGCCAGCACCGGCGGCCCCATCGAGATATTGGGCACAAAGTGGCCGTCCATCACGTCGTAGTGCAGGACGGTTGCACCGCCCGCCTCCGCTTGGGCGATCTGGTCAGCCAGCCGTGCAAAGTCGGCGGCCAGCAGCGATGGAAGGATTTCAGGCACGGGCTTTGGTTCGATTATGACATCTGGCCATAGCGGAGTCGTGACCCGCGCCATTTGGCGTGCGTTAGGCCTTCTGCAACCGGAAGAACTCCTGGTACTCCGGGTCCGGCTGCCCACCCAGCACCCGCTGCGCAATGTAATCACCCAACACCGGGCCGTGCTTAAACCCATGGCCGGAGCCGCCGCCCGCGATCCAGACATTGGACCACTGCGGGTGCCGGTCAACGATGAAGTGTTCGTCGGGCGTATTCTCCAGCTGGCAGACATGCGTCGCCACAATCGGCTGGTCGCGGAGAGCCGGAAAGCGAACGGCGAGAAAATCTCGCGCCCGCTTCATCTGAAACGGAGCGGCCACCCGCTCGTCACTGTCGGGGTCGAAGTTGGTGTCGGCGTTGGTAGGGCAGATCTTGAAGCCCCGTGATTCCAGGCTCGGAAAGCCATAAAAGGCACTTTCAGAGAAGTTGGGCAGTTGCGGATAGTTAAACCGGGGGTCGCCGGCCGGCGTGCCAAAGTAGAGCACGTCGCGCCGCGGTGTCGCCAGACGCTTCCCCAACAGATCCGGGAACAGCTTCCGCAGCCACGGGCCACACGCAAACACGAAGCTCCCGGCCGCCACCCGGCTGCCATCGCCCAGCTTGAGATTGCTCAACTGCGATCCGGAAGCCTCTCCCGGTTCGGCGCGCGCAACGCGGAACCGGCCGCCCTTGCGCTCAAACACCTGGGCCACGGTCAGGCAGGTCTCACGCGCCTTCAGGATCGCCGCGCCCGGCTCATAGAGCCCCACCCCCACGCCTTCCGGCTGGATTACCGGCCACCGCCGCCGAATCTCCTCCGGCGTCAACGTTTCAAAGGGCACCTTCAGCTTGTCCAGCACGCGCTGCGTCCCCTGCATCTCCGGCGTCAGTTGGGCGGACATCTGCAGCCGCCCGATCGGGTGGAATAGCGTCCGCCCAAACTCCTGCTGCCGCTGCTTCCAGCGGTCCATCGCCCGCAGGGCCCACCGCGAATAGATCTCGCGCGTGCCGTAGCCGCCCCGGATCTGCCGCGTCTCATCACCGGAAGTCGCCCGCGGATTCCCCGCGCCATAGGCATCCAGCAGCGTCACCCGCGCCCCCGCCTCCACCAAATGCAGCGCCGTCCAAACGCCAAAAGCACCCGCGCCCACCACGGCTACCTCCGGCGACGGGCCCGCACTCTGCCCCAGCGCCACCGCCACCGGTGCCGAGCCCAAAAACAAACGTCGCGAAGGAAGCATTCCGTCATGCTACCGCGCCCCAGAGCAAACGCCCGGCGGGCCAGCGCGAACTCGCGCCAACACACAGCACCACCGGCACCCGATATGAGATAGTTGGGGCTTTCATCACTGGAGGGTGTACATGCGCATCACCAAGATCAGAGCCTTTCGCGTGGAGCTGCCGCTCCATGAGGGGAGCTACAAATGGTCCGGCGGCAATTCCGTGGACGTCTTTGACTCAACCGTGGTGGAGATTGAGACCGACGCCGGCATCACCGGCTATGGCGAGATCTGCCCGCTGGGGCCAGCCTATCTGCCGGCCTACGCCGCGGGCGCTCGCACGGGCATCGCCGAGATCGCCCCCAAGCTGTTGGGTCTGGACCCCACGCAGTTGGGCGTCATCAATCAGGCGATGGACCGGGCCATGCGCGGTCACCCCTACGTAAAGTCCGCCCTCGACATGGCCTGCTGGGACATCCTGGGTAAAGCGAGCGGGCAATCGGTTGCCGTGCTGCTGGGCGGCCGCTTTGGCGACGACTTTGCCCTGTACCGCGCCATTTCGCAGGACACCCCTGAAGCCATGGCCGGGATGGTGGCGGTCTACCGCAGCCAGGGCTACACCAAGTTTCAATTGAAGGTCGGTGGCGATCCGGATACCGACATCGCCCGCATCCACGCCGCCGCCAAGGTGTTGAGCGCCGGCGAAGTTCTGGTGGCCGACGCCAATACCGGCTGGACGCAACATCAGGCCGTGCGCGTCGCCGGAGCAGTGCGGGACGTCGATGTCTACATCGAACAGCCTTGCAAGCACTACGAGGAGTGCCTGGCCGTCCGCCAGCATACGGACCGCCCCATGGTGCTGGACGAATCCATCGACGACGTCCTGCTGGTGCTGCGCGGCTACCAGGACCGCGCCATGGATGTGATCAATCTGAAGATCTCCAAGGTCGGCGGCCTCACCAAGGCGCGGCAGATCCGCGACCTCTGCGTCTCACTGGGCATCGCCATGACCATCGAAGATACCTGGGGCGGCGATATCATCACCGCGGCGATTGCCCACCTGGCACACAGCACCCCGCCCGAACTGCTGTTCTCTTCCACCGACTTCAACAGCTACGTCACCGTCAGCTTTGCCGAAGGATCACCACAGCGCAACCATGGCCGCCTGGCGGCCTCCACCGCACCGGGCCTGGGCATCACGCCGCGGATGGATGTACTCGGAGCGCAGGTGCTCGAGATCGGCGGCTGATCGGTGCCCGCCAAAGCAGCAATTCTGGCAGCCTTGGCGGGGTTCACGCTGGCCTATGCGGCAGTCCTGGCGGCGTCCGTGCATTCGGTTTGCCGGACCGGGGCCGCGTGGATACCTTCCGCCGCTCACCTGATCACCGGCTTCGTCACCAACTTTTTCGACACGCTGGGCATCGGTTCGTTCGCCACCTCCACGGCCCTCTTCAAGTTCCGCCGGATGGTGCCGGACAAGCTGATTCCGGGAACCTTGAATGCCGGCCATACCCTGCCCACCATCTTTCAGGCCTTCATCTACATTGCCGCCATTGAGGTGGATGTGGCCACGCTGGTGCTGTTGATCGGCAGTGCCACCATCGGTGCCTGGTTCGGTGCCGGACTGGTGGCCCGGCTTTCGCGCCGCGCCGTGCAACTGGCCATGGGCGGAACCTTGCTGGTGGCCGCCGTGGCCCTGCTGATGCGGCAGTTCAACCTGTTTCCGGTCGGTGGCGAAGGGTTGCAGCTCCGTGGTGGGCCGCTGGCGATCGGGATGGCCGGCAACTTGTTTTTGGGCGCCATCAGCACGCTGGGGATTGGTTTCTATGCCCCTTGCATGACACTGGTGAGCTTGCTCGGCATGAACCCGGCAGCGGCGTTCCCCATCATGATGGGTTCCTCAGCCTTCCTGATGCCGGTGGCGAGCTCCCGCTTTGTCCGCAGCCAGGCCTACTATGTACCCGTGGCCCTGGGCTTGGCGGCCGGCGGTCTGGCCGGTGTACCCGTGGCCGCGTTCGTGGTGAAATCACTGGAACTGACGGCGCTGCGGTGGCTGGTGCTGGTGGTGATCGTCTACGCCGCGGCACTGATGTTGAGATCGGCCCGGCAGCCCGGCGCGGATCAATCAGAGTAAGGTAGAAGGAACCATTTATGACAGTCAATTGGAATGGCGTATATCCCGCCGCGACCACCCAGTTTTTCCCGGATGAGTCACTCAACCTGGAAGGCACCGCGCGACACCTGGAAATCATGATCAAGGCGGGTGTGTCCGGCTTGATTCTGCTGGGCAGCGTCGGCGAGAACACCGCGCACGAATACGACGAAAAGCTGACCGTCCTGAAGGAGATGGTGCAGGTGGTGGGCGGCCGCGTGCCCGTACTGACCGGTGTGGCCGAGAACACCACCCGGCTGGCCTGCCGCTTCGCCGATGACGCGCAGAAGGCCGGCGTGGACGGCCTGATGGTGCTGCCGGCGATGATCTACAAAGCCGACGCCCGCGAAGCACTGACACACTTCCGAACCATCGCGCGCTCCACCGGGCTGCCCATCATGATCTACAACAACCCGCCCGCCTACTACGTCGACATCACTCCGGAGATGTTCGGCGACTTGGCCGGAGAGAGCCGGATTGTGGCCATCAAGGAATCCTCCGACAACGTCCGGCGCATCACCGACTTGATCAACCTCCACGGCGACCGGTTCATCCTCTTCAGCGGCGTGGACGATCTGGTGCTGGAAAGCGTTCTGCTGGGTGTCCAAGGATGGGTCTCGGGCCTGGTCAACGCCTTCCCCGATGAGAACCAGGCTCTCTGGAAACTCGCCACCTCCGGACATTGGGAAGAAGCCCGCCAGCTCTACCGCTGGTACACCCCCCTGCTCCACCTCGACACGAAGATCAAGCTGGTGCAGTACATCAAGCTGGCCATGGCGGAACTGGGCCTGGGGACCGAAACTGTTCGTGCTCCCAAGCTGACGCTGGAGGGCGACGAACGCGAACAGATCCTCAAGATCATCCGCCACGCCATCGCCACCCGCCCCACACTCGGCTAGCCCGGCCCGAAGCCTCTCAATCGGCCGCCCGATCACCAGCCAACCCCCCCGCCGCCGCGCATCTGGTTGGATGAAACGCGCGGCGGCCGAGGCGGCTTCTCCGTTACCTGCCAGGCGTGCCTACCAGGTGGCGCGCAGCGCGGAGATGGAGATGCTGAACGGGAACGTCGCGGAGCAGGTGGTGGTGGAGGTGGCACTGCTACCCGCCAGGGCAGCGCAGTCCACCAACTGATCGCCCGCCGTTTCCGAGGTGACGCGGAGCTTGACGGCCGCGGTGAGCGGCATGTTCTTGGCCTCCACATTCACCGTCACCGGCGTACTGGCATTGATGATCACATCCGGCCGCAGATACTCACCCCGGGGGCTAGCCGGGACGGCCGTGCCGTTGATCTGGGTGATGCGGACGGACGGCTCAGCGAGGGTGCTGTTGGCGGGAGGCACAAAGAGTGGGCCGTGGACGCGGCGTCCCTGGGTGGTCCCTTCGCTCGGGCTGCCGGTAAAGGAGAAGGTGTCGGCGCTGAGGCGGATGAGGCCGGTAGAGGCAGAAGCGAAAGCTGGGACAAACGCACTCTGGACGCTCAGAGAACCGCTTCCAGCAATCGTGGGGGCGACCAAGTGAATCGTCCCGCCGGAACCAGAGCCGCCGGCACACCCGGCGGAGGTGCCACTAGCGCTAGAGCCAGCCCCTCCGTCGGCCCGAACTGATCCCGACACAGTGATTGAGGTCGAACTGACAATCCTGATTGCCCCACCGCCAGCACCACCAACACCGCCTACAGAGTTCGTGGCGCCATTGCCGCCGCCCCCGCCGGAACCGCCATATAGCGGAATGGCGAGGTAGCTACCGTAGGTCGGCCCGGCCACTAGCCCTGAGCCACTCGGCCCCGGCCAGATGAAGGACCCCGACCCGCCCAAGCAGGCGTACAGGGTGCTACCCGTTCCCCCTGGGCCGCCACCGGGGCCCGCACCTTGCTCCGGCGCGACGCCACCGCGAAGTCCGAACCCACCGGTGTAGCCTCCCGGGCCGGGGTCCGGGGGAACCCGCGCGGCGGCGATCGCCGGTGCGCCAGCGCTAGTGTTGAAATCGACAGCGGATGCACCACTCAAGTCCAGCGTGCCCGCAATCGTGACCGCACCGCTGGCCAGCCACGTCACCGCCTTGTTCCGCAGCTTGGAGCCCTTCAGGCGGATGGTGACGCCCGCCGGAATGTTGATGGTGGTGAAGTGAAAGACATTGTCACCGGCGGCGTTTCGCGAGCCGATCTCAAAGTCTTCCGAACTGGTCGGATTGTAGGCTCCGTCGGCCCCGGTGGAGCCGCTGGAAAACGGTTGTCCGTAAAGTGCGGCACCGGTAAAGGCGGCCACCGCGATGAGATAGCGCAAGGGCTTGATGTGCATGATGCTCTCCTGATCTTTCCGAAAATAGTGGTTACTGCGAAATCACGATCCGTACCGGCTCCGCCCCGCCCGGCCAGAGCGCGGGATATTCCCGCACTTCCTTGCCGCGCACGCTGCGGACCCAAACTGTGTCGAGCGCTGCCGGGACGCCCGCGAACGAGAAGTTACCTTCGCCATCCGGCACCGCAGAAATCAGATCGAGCGGTGTGCGCAGGTGGCGTTGGTCCACCACCTCCAGCCGCGCATCGCCCGGCCGTTGCCATTCCCAGCGGAGGCTTTGCGGACCCACGCCATGGGCGTAGACCAGTTCCACCGCATGCCAGCCGCGCTTCAGCTCGACGCTGATCTCACTCCGCCCGGCGGCCCCGGTGGTGAAGCCGGTGTCGATGACGGGCTCCCCATCAATCCGCAGCGAGGCACCGCTGCGGGCACTCAGCCGGAACCGGTGCAGCCCAGGCGTTTCCACCCACAACTCACCCGTATAGCGGACCGCCAGGTCCGGCGTCAGGCCCGTGCCCAGCGGATCATCGCCAAACACCGCATCCGGGTTGGGCTGGTTCACCGCCGACACATAGCTGGTGCGAGTGGGCTTGGCTTCGGTCAAGTTCGGCTGCTCCGTCAGGGGCGCCGCAAAGTCGAAGTATTCCGCCTTCAAGCCACCCGCCGCCAGATGAAGTGTCACGCCTTCGCTGGTGGTGCCGGGCGCGAAGGATGCCGTGCCGTTGAACGTGGTACCCAGATCGGGCACCACCGCCAGCCGCGTCAGCCGGGAGGCCCGTTCGACGCCCTCCGCACTGCGCACCAGGACGCGGAAGGTCAACTCCTTCACGCTGGCCGGGACGGTGAACAGCGTGGCGTAGGGCGCTTCGCTCAACCGTGCGACGGAAACGCCGTTGATCTCAAATTCTACGGTCGCGCCGTGGCCCGCTTCCCGGGCTTCGAGCAGGATCGATTGACCGGCGATCACCGGCTGGGAGCCCTGCGTCTCCACGGGTTCGAGCATTGGCGCGAGGCCGCCCGCAGTTCCGCTTGCCAAGCTGGACAGCAGCGGCAAGGAGGGGATCGATTGCGGCTGGATCGCGGGGCAACCCGTCTCCCGGTTGCAGACCGTCACCGGCAAAGCGACGGCGGTGGAGAAGAGTCCCGAACCACTCACATTGAAGCCCGTGTTCAGCACGGAGGCGTAGAACGTGGCCGTGCTGCGTCCCGGCGGCAGCGAGGGGTTGGCCGATTCGTTGAGCGCAGTGTTCAACACCGACGCGTAGAACGTGGCCGTGTTCCGTCCAGCGGGGATCGACGGTGTCGCGGATTCGCTCAGCGCCGTGTTCAGGACGGAAGCATAGAAGGTGGCGGTGTTGCGCCCTCCCGGAATCCCCGGGAACGTCCCCGCCGCAGCGAAGGTGTTCAGCACCGAGGCGGAAGCACCGGCGCTGCCATTGCCAGGCGCAATCACAAACTGTGATCCAGCCAAAGGCAGGCTGGCCCCCAGTGGCGTTGTGGCCGCCAGATTGAACTGGCCCTCAGTGGCACCCAGAGCCATCGACAGGACCGCCATCGTGCCGTCGTTCGACACGATCGAGACCGTTCCGGGCGGTGTCGTAAAGCTGGGGTCCGGTGAGCGGAGGGCAAAGCTGGCCCCCAGCAGGTTGCGCCCGGTGACGGTGACGGCCACCGTAGTGGAGCGCCGTCCGGCCGCCGGAGCAATCGCCGAGACCTCCGGCAACCCGGCCAGTACGGTGAAGAAGTCGGTTCGGGAAGCCACTTCGGCACCCGTGGTCACGGTCAC
This sequence comes from Bryobacteraceae bacterium, assembly GCA_044359315.1. GTDB lineage: Bacteria > Acidobacteriota > Terriglobia > Bryobacterales > Bryobacteraceae > JAPKYZ01. The sequence continues at coordinate 9,164 of JBIKMK010000045.1, forward strand.
TGTCCGTGGCCCGGGCGCGGCATTGGAGTCCACCGTGATGTCCACCTGGGCTTGGGCGAGATTGGTGACCCGGGTCCGCAACACCGTTACGCCGAGGCCGAAATGGGCCACCGTGGTGCCCTCCACAAAGTTGGTGTTCAAACCCGTAATGTCGATCGTGGCCGTCAACGCCTGCGCCAGATCCGCGCGGCTGATCGAGATCAACTGCGGCGGTGGGGCGATGGTGACCGCGTACTCTCGCGTGACGATGAAGTTCTGCGCGTCCTTCACCCGCACCGTGAAGTTGAACGTACCGGCCAGCGACGGTGTCCCGTTGATCACGCCCGTGGTGGCCCCAATCGACAGGCTGTTGGGTAGGCTACCCGCACTGATGGAAAACTCCAGCGGGTCAACGCCGTCCGTCGTCGCGATCGTGGCCGCATATGCGCGGCCCACCACGCCATTGGGCAGCGATGTGGTGGTGATGGAGGTGGCGGCCGTGACGGCGATGGAGAACGCCTGCAGCTTCGTGTTCAACTGCGCGTCCGTCAGCTTCAGCTCAAAGTTGAACGTACCCGTGGCCGAAGGCGTGCCATTGATTACTCCGGCGTTGGAGACGGTCAAGCCGCCCGGCAGTGCACCGCTGGCCACTTCCACTTGGACGCTGGGCACGCCACCGGCAAAGGCCACGGTCTGGTTGTAGGCAACTGTGCTGCGCGCGGCGGGTAGTGCGGCCGTGGTGAAGACCAGCGCCGGATAGATGGTGACGTTGTACGCCTGGTCCCGCGTCTGGCCCACGTTGTCGGTGACGCGAACCGTGAAGCTGGAGGTGGCGGCCGCCAGCGGTGAACCCGCCAGCGTTCCGGTAGCCGGGTCCAGTGTCAGGCCGCCCGGCAGGGTCCCGCTTTGCAGCGAGAAGGTACGCGGAGCCGCGCCGCCGGTGGCGATGATCGTCCTGGAGTAAGCCAAGCCCACCAGACCAGCGTCCAGCGCCGTGGTGGAGATGGTCAGCGGGTCATAGATGTTCACCGTGTAGGCCTTGGTAGCCGCCTGAGACGAGCCGTCAGTTACCTGAACCGTGAAGCTGTAAGCGCCCGCCGTCGTGGGGACACCGGAGATCAACCCGCTGGTTGGGTTCAGCGTGACGCCGCCTGGCAGCGTGCCCGCCGATACCGTGAAGTTGAAGGGCGCTGCGCCGCCGGTGGCGGCCACCGTCTGGTTGTAGTTCTGTCCCGTGGTGCCATACGGCAACGTCAGCGTCGAGATATCCAGCACCGCCGCGTCCACGGTGAAGGCGTTCGCGAGCGTTGCCACTTCTCCGCCGGTCGTCAGCGTCAAGGAACGCGCGCCCAGCGGCGCAGCGGCATCCAGGTTGACCCGGACCGTAGCCTGGGTGTTCGGTCCCGCGCTGATCGACACGTTGGTGATGCCGGAGCTTGGATTGAAGGCAAACGTGGTGGTGGGGCCAAACGTCGTCGCGGTCCCCTCGACGACAAGCTCCACATTGTTCTGGCCACGGCGCGCGCGATTGGGCGTCACGCCCGAGATCGCAGCTGCGCCCGGCACAACGTTCAATACACTGGCGCGGGTGGCCGTCGCGGTGCCCGTGGCCAGCGTCAGGCCTCGTGCGCCCAGCGCCGTCGTGGCCTGCACGGTGATGTTCACCGTCGCCCGGAAGTTGTTGCCCAGCTGCGGAACATTGGTGATCGAGTTCACCGTAATGCCGGCGGGGGCAAATACCGCTGTCGTAGTGGCATCGATCGTCAGGAAGCGTCCGTCGATGGTCAGGTCGAACGTGCGGCCCTGGGTGGCCTCTCCGGCAAAGGTGACGCTATTGATCACCGGAGCTCCGGCCTCCACCCGGAAGGTACCGATAAGCTCCGCCACTTCGCCTTCCGTGATGGCACTCACCGTCCGGAAGCCCGGCGCGGCATCGGCCGCAACAGTGATGTCCACCGTCGCTGAGGTGGCGGTGACGTTGCGGAGATTGGCCACCGTGACACCGGCTCCAAAGCTGATGCTGGTGAGCGCGGCGTCGAAGTTGGTGTTGAGACCCGTCACGGTGATGGGCAGGGGGCCTTCCAATTGCTTGATCGACGGCAACGAAACGCTGCTGATCTCCGCCGGGCCCCGCGTGACCGTGAAACCGGTCTGCGTCAGGATGGGCTGGCTGGTCTGGAGAATGGTCAATGTCCGGGGTCCGGCCACCGCACGAGGCTTCACCTTCGCCGCGATGGTCAACTGCGTGGCACTGTTGGCCGTGACGCCGGTGATGTCAATGCCTTCGCCCAATGAAGGCACGGGAGTGGCACCGCTGTTCCAGTTGGTGAAGCGGCCCTCCACCAGCAGTGAGAAAGCCTCGCCCTGCCGGGCCGAGGTAGGCGTAATCGAAAGGATGGTGGGCGTGCCTGGATCGACGGTGAGCCCCGCAGCCAGGGTCAGCACTTCGCCACCGGTGGAGACGGTGACATCGCGCGGCCCGACCGTGGCTAGTGGATCAATCAGCAGGCGCACAGTGGCAGTCTTGCTGTTGACGATGGCCAGATTCTGGAACGTAATGCCGGAGCCGAAACTGAGGGTGGTGGTTCCGGCGGCGAAGCTGGCGTCATCGTTGCCGAGTAGCGTGACGACGTCCACGGTCGCGCCCTGCCGGGCCGAGGCCGGCGTGACGCTCAGCAGCCGGGCATTCGACGGATCAACGCGGAAGGCCTGGCCCAGCCCCGCCGTCACCACCTGCCCCGCGCCATTGTTGATCGAATAGAAGCGATTGCCCGTGGCCGCAGTGCGGGCGATGGTCAGGCGCGCGGTGATCTGGTTGGCCGCCGCCGGCACAACGTTCGACACCGTGATGCCGGGGCCGAAATCGAGCACGGGCGTACCGGCCTGCCACAGCGTGAATTCGCCGCTGATCGTCACATCGACAGGCGCGCCGCCCTGGAAGCCGAAGTTGGGCGAGATGGACGTGATGCTGGGTGTACCCGCGACGACGGAGAATGAACCCGTCACCACTTCGCCACCGGTGGTCACCGTAACGCTCCGCGCACCCAAGCTGACGCCCGCAGCCACGGTGATGTTGGCCACCAGCGAGGTTCTGGACAGCACGTCCAGACGGTTCAGCGTCAAACCGGCACCCAAGCTGACCAATGTCACGCCGGGCTCGAAGTTGGTATTCGCACCCACGACACTCACATTCAAGGTCTGCCCGGCCAGCGCGCTGGCGGGAGCCAGCCCGGAGATGGAAGGCGCTCCCGGACCCGTGACGGGCTGCACAGAAAAGCTGGCCGTGAGAGTGTCGCCCTGGGTGACGCTGATGGTCCTGGCACCGGTGACGGCCGTCGAGGCGATGGTGATGTTGACGCGGAGGCTTTGCGGGTTCTGCACCTGCACCGGTCCGTTGATGGTAATGCCCGGGCCGAAGCTGACAACGGGAGCCGTCCAGTTCACCCGGGCATTGC
>JBIKMK010000552.1:0-3600 GCA_044359315.1 Bryobacteraceae bacterium
GTCGCGCTTTTGCGCAGAAAATCGGGCAGGCGCGGCCCGGCCTCCGGGCGGGGAGGCGCGATCTGAACCAGAGTCTCCACTACTTCTTGTATTCCTTCTTGAATGCTCGCTTGAACCCCAACTGTTCCAGAGAGGCCTTCGCTTTGGAAAGCCCGGCCGTGTCGGTGAACGGGCCCACCAGCACGCGGAACACATCTTCCTTATCGCCAGCTGCCACCCACGTCGAATAGCCCTTCTCGGCCAAAGTGGTGGCTTCCATTTCAGCGTCACTCCGGCTGACAGAGGCTACCTGGATGAAGGTGCTTCCCACCGGTGGCGGGCCCGTGCGGTAAGGAACCGTGGCGGGGCTCTCTTTCTTGGCTTTGGGTGGTGCTGCTTCCGGCGTCGCTTCTTTCTCCGTGGCCCGGGTGGTGACGGGTTCCGTGGATCGGCCGGGCGGGGGTTCGGTCACCACTGGGGGCAAGGCTGTCGGGGCGGGGTCCGGCTTGTTGGAATTGGCCGAAGGGGAAGAACTGGGTGCGGGGTCGGCGGGTTTGGCAACCAACTTCTCGGAAACCGGTTCGGCCATGCCGGGCCCTGAACTACGCCCCAGCACGAACCCCAGCGTAAAGCCGACGCCCAGCAATACCACCACCACAAAGAAGATGCTCAGCAACTTCTTGTTGTCCAGAATCAGTTCGTATTCGCCTTCGTCGTTCCGTGGCATCTATAACTGTGTAGCATGTCCGGCCGGGCGTCGGCTATGCGCCGGGCTCCAGCGCGGTCAAGCCGGTCAGGTCCTATTCGTAGCGGAGCGCTTCCACCGGATCCAGGCGGGAGGCCTTGGTGGCGGGCCAAACTCCGAAAAACAAGCCCACCGCCACCGAAACGCCCAGCCCGGCAGCGATCGCCCAAGACGGCGTTTCAGACGGCAGAGAGGGCACCAGCGCGCTGACCAGCGCCGTCACCGCGATCGAGATGACAATGCCCAAAATTCCGCCCACCCCCGTCAGGGCGATGGCCTCGATCAGGAACTGGCTGACGATGTCGAACCGCCGTGCGCCCAACGCCTTGCGAATGCCGATCTCTTTGGTGCGTTCGGTTACGGACACCAGCATGATGTTCATCACTCCGATACCGCCCACCAGCAGGCCCAGGCCGGAAATGGCGATCGAGACCAGGACGATCAGGCCGGTGATGGTGTCGAACTGTTTAATGATCGAGTCCGGCGTGGTGATGCTGAAGTCGTCATCGACGCCGTTGGGCACGCGCCGGATCTTGCGTAACGTCGCCCGGGCTTCCTCAAAGGCGGAATCACGCAGGGTCGGCTTGGCCTTGACCGTAATGAAAAACCGGTCGAGCTGCGGGTAGCGTAGACGGATGGTGGCCAGTGGTGCGGTGGCCTGACGGTCAATGCCGTTCTCTCCGAAAAATCCGCCCTTGGCCTTGGCCGTCACTCCAATTACGGTGTACTCCGCGCCATCAATGATGAACGTCCGTCCGACGGCATTGCCGTCCGGGTACAAGACGTCGGCCAGCAAAGGACCGATGACCGCTACCCGCAGTGCGCGGTTCTCCTCTTCCTGCGTGAAGTAGCGCCCTTCGCGGAACTCGCGCGGCTGGATCTGGATGGAGTTGGCGGTCTGGCCCACCAGGCTGACATTGTCCGATTCAAAACCCGGTACCTTGGCCGTGATCGGCCGGTTGCCGACGTTGCCGGGTACGAACATCTGGATCGACACATCCTCCACTGAGGGCGACAAGCGCCGGATCAGGTCGGCGTACTCAGGCCGCAAGGGGCGGCGCTTGGCTTCCTTGGGGGTGCCCTGCGAGCCCGGGTCGCCTGAAAAGCGCGCCACAAAGATGTTATCCGGCCCAAACTCCTGGAAGAAGGTGACGATGCCCTTGCGCAGGCCGGTCAGCAGGCTGGCGACGGTGACCACGGTGGTGATACCGATCACAATGCCCAGGATCGTCAGCAGGCTGCGGAAGCGGTTGGTCCAGACGGCATCGATGGCCATCCGCAGATTCTCACCGGGAGTAATTTGCATAGTTCCTCTGATCCACTATTCCGAGCGAAGCGCTTCCACCGGATCCAATCGTGCGGCCCGCCGGGCCGGATACCAGCCGCTGATCACGCCGGTCGCCGACGATACGAAAATCGCCAGAATGACATACGGCGTCGTGATCTTCAGCGCCGCGCCAAATGCCTGGCTCAAAATCTCACACAGCACCGCCGCGAAGGCCAACCCCAGCATGCCTCCGGCCCCGGATACGATCAGCGATTCCAGCAGGAACTGCAGCAGAATGTCGCTGGACCGGGCACCGAGTGACTTGCGCACGCCAATCTCCCGGGTCCGCTCCGTCACTGACACCAGCATGATGTTCATGATCACGATGCCCCCCACCACCAGCGAGATCATCGTCACCGGCACCACCACGACGCTGATCAACCCCAGGATGTTGTCGACAAAACCCCGGATGGAGTCCGGCGTCAAGAATTCGAACGGATCGTCCGCACCGGGCTTGGCGCGGAAGCGCGACCGCAAGGCCACACGCGTGACATCCAGGCTGGTGTCCAGGGTGAGCCCGGTGCCCGCCCGCGGGCGGCCAAAGATCGACATCGTTGCGGGGTAGCCATACAGCCGGGCATACACCGTGGCGGGCACGTAGACGGAATTGTCCTGAGTGCGGCCAAAACTGGAACCCAGCTTCTCCTGCACGCCGACGATGCGGAAGTCATAGCCCCGCACCTTGATGGTCTTGCCGATCGGTGAGGTGCCCTCAAAGAAGGCGACGCGCAGATCCTCGCCGATCACACAAACCTGCTGCCGTGTCTGTTCTTCTTGATCCGTGAAGAAGCGTCCATCGGCCACGGCGACGTCCCGGATGTCAGCCAGGGCGGCCGCGACACCGATGACGATGGCTCCCTCAAAGGTCCGCTCACCGGACTTCACGTCCTCGGGACGCTGCTGATAGGGACTGTAAAGAATCTGGTCGCCCGTAATCAGGCGGAGGTGCGCCAGATCCTCCTTGCGGATCTGCTTGTTCTTGCGCAGCTTCTCGAACACCTGCCGCCGGCTGAGGCCGCCGGGTGAGGCGATCTGTGCGATCAAGTAGGTCTCGGTGCCAAAGGCCTTGGAGGTAACCTCGCTGGCCGTGACTCCCAGCCCCTCAATCGCCGCGCCCACCAGCACAACACTGAGGACCCCAATCAAGACACCCAGCAGTGTCAGAAAGGTGCGCAACTTGTGTGCCTTCATGGAGTCCACCGCTAAGCCGACGGTGGTGTAAAAGAGAAACCATCCCTGCATCGTTATTCTGATGATCGCAGGTTGCGGTGACGATCGTTAAGTTTCGTTACGTTTGACTCCTCCGCTCCGGCCTCCCCTTGGTTCCGCCGCCATGCCAGACTGGTAGGCGAATGTCGTTGATCGTAAATGGCAAGCCGGTGGAATGGGACACCATGGCGATGGAGGAGTTACGCCTCCGCGTGATGGCGGCCTTTGAAGCGCAATCGCCCATCGGCGGCGAAGTGGCGGGCATCCTCTATGGCCGCGCCTCCAATACCCGATGGCGCATTATGGCGTGGCGCGAACTGGCCCGGGAAGACGCAACCCG
>JBIKMK010000553.1:0-3596 GCA_044359315.1 Bryobacteraceae bacterium
ATCCATGTTGTAGGCGCCCCACTTCTTCTCGTCCGGTTCCGTAAAGGCCAGCAGCTTCCCGTCGGGGCTCCATTCCACCCCAGACCGGCCACGGCCCGCCTGCGCGGCCACTTGCTTTTCGGTAGCGCCGGCTCGGGCTTCGACGACAAACAGCTGCGACACCGGGTCACGATCCGGGTCCGGGTTGCGGTTGCTCAGGAAGGCAATGCGCGTGCCATCGGGGGACCAGGAGGGTGCGCCTTCATCCCACTTGGTTTGGGTGGTGACGCGCTCCAGCTTCTTCGTGGCCACGTCGAACAGATAGAGATAGCTGTGGCGGCCGGAGAGCAGGTAGCCTTGCACGTCCTGCTTGAACTTGTAGCGGTCGATCACGATCGGCTTCGGCGTCTTGGGCGGCGCGCCCGGGCCGGCCGGCTCGCCATCCGGGTCCGGATCTCCCACAATCACCGCTAACTTCTTTGCGTCCGGTGACCACTCGTAACCCTGCAAGCGGCCCTTGATGTCGGTCAGCTGATACGCCTCGCCACCCTGCCGCGCCATCACCCACACCTGGCTCCCTTTGGCCGGGCCGGGGCGGCCGGAGGTGAACGACAGGAACTTCCCGTCTGGGCTCCACTTCGGGCCAGACTCGCTGTCCTGGCTGAAGGTCACCTGCCGGTCATTGCTGCCATCCGCATCCACCATCCAGATATGCGAATTCGACTTGTCGGCCTTGACGTCGATCTGCGAGACCACATAGGCAATCGACTTGCCATCCGGCGAAACTTCCGGATCGCGCACATCCTTCATGCGCTGCAAGTCTTCAAACTTTAGGGGGCGCTTGGCGGGCTGGGCAGCAACGGTGAGACCGAAGCAAAGGGCACCAGCCAGAAGAGTACGGCGAAACAGCAGGGAAACGACCATTGTGACAGTTTAGCGCCGTCTGCCAAATCCGGCAAAATCGCCCGGTGGTGGCGATGCCATACGTTTGTCATGGCAGCTTCATCGGGCCACAACATGCGCTTGCTAGCTTGTTCGCCATGCGATTAATTGTCGGGATTCTTTTGGTGGGGCTTTCGGTTTGGGCCCAGAATGCGCAGTTGGGCGGACAGGTGGCGGATGCATCGGGTCAGGCCGTGGCCGGGGCGACCGTGACGGTGGTGAATGAGGCCACCCGGATCCGCCGCGAAGTGGTGACCGGCAACGAGGGACTGTATGTTTTCCCAGGATTGCTGCCGGGCAACTATTCGCTGCGCATCGCGAAGGCGGGCTTCAAATCACTGGACCGTTCGGGCATTGTGCTTACCGTCGATGCGCGTGGACGCGTGGACGCGACTCTGGAAGTGGGTAGCGTCTCGGAATCGGTGACGGTGACGGAGAACGTGGGCCAGCTTCAGGTGGATTCGCCGGAAGTCTCCACCACCATCACGCAATCGCAAGTGCAGAATCTGCCGCTGGTCCAGTTGGGGCGAGTGCGCGTGGCGGCCAGCTTCGTCTATCTGGCGGCGGGCGTGCAAGGCAACGTTCGCGTCGACGGGGCGGACAATCTGGCGGCTTCGAATCAGATCCGCGTCCACGGCAGCGGTACCTTCCAGCATGAGTTTTGGGTGGATGGCCTGCCTGCAGGACAGATGGGGCAGATCGGCAACTTTAACGAGAGTGCGCCGCCGGTGGAGGCGATGCGCGAGTTCAAGCTGCAGACCTCGCAGTTGGCGGCCGACTACGGCCACACCGGACAGGCCGTCACCAGCTTCGTCCTGAAGAGCGGCGCCAATCAGCTGCATGGGTCGGCCTTTGAGTATTTCCGCAACGACAAGCTGGATGCCCGGAGCTGGTTCGCCGCCAGCCGCGCCACCACGCGGCAGAATGAGTTCGGCGTCACCATCGGTGGCCCGGTGCTGCTGCCCAAGCTCTACAGCGGACGCGACAAGACGTTCTTCTTCTTCTCCTGGACCAGTTCCCGGCGCCGTGGCTTGGACAACTTCAGCCGCGTCCAGACGCCCACCGGGCTGAACGTCCGCGGTGACTTCAGCGATTGGCGCAACGCGGCCGGCAACCTGATCCCGATCTATGACCCCGCCTCGACGCGCCCCAATGCTACTGGAGGCTTTACGCGCGACGTCTTCGCGGGCAACCGCATCCCAGCAGACCGCATCGACCCGGTCTCGGCCAGGATTGCGGCGTTCTATCCGCAGCCCAACACGGCCGGGACGTTGAACCTGGGTGCGTTCATCGGAGAAAAGCAGCTCGATCCCGATATCTTCACCGTGCGCGGCGATCATTCGATCACCTCCAATGAGAAGGTCTTCTTCTCGTTCAACTCCACCGCCATCCCGCGCTTCCGGATCGACAACCCCCTGCCGGATCCACTGACCTCCGGCATCATCCAGAACATCACCAGCCAGATGTACCGCGTGGGCCTTGATTCGGTGCTTCGCCCCAACCTGATCAACAATCTGGTGCTGGGCGTCAACCGGTTCCGCAACCCCGTTGACCCGGTCACCATCGATCGGGGCTGGCCGGCCAAGCTGGGCCTACGGGGTGTAACGGGTGACCGCTTTCCCGTGCTTTCGTTCGGCGATGGCTACGTCGGCGCGGCCAGTGGCGGCATTACAGACAACATTGATGGCGTCTACATGTTCAAGAACACCGCCAGTTGGACCCGGGGCCGCAGCAATTGGCGGTTCGGCGGGGAATACCGGTGGAACCACTTGAACAATCGGGCGGTGACCAACACGCAGGGTTCGCTCTCGTTCACGAACTTGGCGACCGCGCTGCCTGGAACGCCGGCGGGAACGGGCAATGCCTTCGCCAGCTTCCTGTTGGGTGAAGTAGGTTCCGGCAACGTCCGCCTGCCGCAGAACGCCGGCATCCGGCGCACCTACAGCGGATTCTTTGTGCAGAACGATTTCAAAGCCACTTCACGGCTGACCCTGAACATCGGCTTGCGCTGGGAGTTTATGGGCGCGCCGTTTGAACAGCAGAACCGCTACAGCGTCGTCGACCTCTCGCGCCCCAATCCGGCAGCGGGCAACAAGCTGGGTGCTTTGATCTATGCGGGATCCGGCACGGGCCGCGAAGGGACACGGCGGCTGACCCCCGCCGACTATTCCGCCTGGGGTCCGCGCGCGGGCTTTGCCTATCAGCTGAATTCGAAGACGGTGCTGCGTGGCGGCTATGGCCTCTACTACGCCGACAATTACCTCTCGATCAGCAGTTCCGGCTTCAACCTGGAAGGCACCTTCCAGACGCTAGATAACGGCATCACGCCGGGCTTCCGGCTGCGCGACGGCTTCCCGCAGAACTTCCCCCGTGAACCGCGAATCAACCCCGCGTTGCTGAACGGCCAATCAGCGTCGTTCCTGGAAGCTGCATCCGCCGCTCTGCCGCGCACCCAGAACTGGAACTTCGGCTTCCAGCGCGATCTGGGCCGTGAGATGGTGGTGGAGGTCAACTACATCGGCAACCGGGCCACGCGGCAGGTGGCTCCGGAACTGAATAACATCAACCAGGTGGACCCGAAGCATCTCGGCCTGGGCCAGTTATTGACCAGCAACATCAACTCCGCCGCCGCGCGCGCAGCCAATATCCCCATCCCCTGGGGCGGCTTCAATGGT
>JBIKMK010000046.1:0-12536 GCA_044359315.1 Bryobacteraceae bacterium
CTGGGCATCAAGGTCCACATGGACGGAGCCCGCGTCTTCAATGCCGCCGCGGCGCAAAACCTCCCCGTCTCGCGACTGGTGCGTGATGTCGACACGGTGATGTTCTGCCTGTCGAAGGGCCTCTGCGCCCCGGTGGGCTCCATGGTGGTGAGCACGAAAGCCAATATCGACCGCGCCCGGCGCTACCGCAAGCAGTTGGGCGGCGGCATGCGGCAGGTGGGCGTGCTGGCCGCCGCAGGCTTGCTGGCGTTGAATGAAATGCCCGCGCGGTTGGGCGAAGATCACGCCAACGCCGCCTTTTTGGCGCAGGGCATGGCGGCCCTGGGATACGATTGCGGCCGGGTCCAAACCAACATTGTCATTTTCGATTTAGGCGAACGGATGCCCGTCCCCCAACTGCTGGAGCGTTTGAAGACGCGCGGCGTGCTGGCCGGAGGAGCCGGCGGAACCCGCGTCCGCTTTGTCACCCACAACGATGTCAGCCGCGCCGATTGTGAGATCGCGCTGGCGGCCACTCGAGAGTCGTTGCTTTAGAGATCCCCGTCATGAACCCCTTACTCAACATTGGGCAGGAGCCCGCCTTTGACCAAGTCCGCGGTACGCATGTGAAGCCCGCGATCTCGGAGCTGCTGGCCGAAGCACGCCAGGAGATCGCCCAGATCAGCGCCGTCACTGAGCCCAGCTACGAAAGCGTGCTGGCCGCCTTTGACCGCGCCGGTGAGAGCCTGGGCCGCGCCATGTCCGTGGCCGGTCACCTGGAAATGGTGGCCACCACGCCCGAGCTGCGCGAAGCCTACAACGACGTGCAGCCGCAAGTCGCCGAGTTCCATTCCTCCATCTGGCTGGACGAGAAGCTGTGGGCCGTGGTGAAGGCCGTGCCCGGAGCACCGGCCGGCGTTCACACCCGCTACTGGCGCAAGACGGTGGACGCATTCAAGCGCTCCGGCGCAGACCTGCCAGCCGACCAGAAGAAGCGGCTCAGCGAGATTGACGTCGAGCTGGCCACGATCACCAAGACCTTCTCCGACCACGTGCTCGATTCCACTTCGGCCCGCGAATGGCTGGTGACCGACGAAGCGCAATTGGCCGGGCTGCCGGAATCTGCCCGCTCAGCCGCGCGGATGAGTGCTCAGTCCAAGGGCAAAGATGGCTGGCGTTTCACCCTCCAGGCCCCCAGCTACAACGCGGTATTGACCTATCTGGACGACCGCACCTTGCGCGAAGCCATGTACCGCGCCAGTTGTACGCGGGCCACCGAGGAAGGCCGCGACAACCGGCCGCTGATCCCGCGCATCCTGGCGCTGCGCGCCGAAAAGGCTCGGCTGTTGGGTTTTGCCGATTTCGCTGACCTGGTACTGCAGGAGCGCATGGCCAAGTCCGGTGCCCGAGCGATTGAGTTTCTGGAAAACCTCCGCGCCAAGAGCGAGAAGCGCTTCGCCGAAGAGCGGCAAGAGCTGGAGACATTTGCCGGGCAGAAGCTGGAGCCCTGGGATGTCGCCTACTGGGCCGAAAAGCTGCGCGTGAAGCTCTACGACTTTGACGAAGAGGCGCTGCGGCCTTACTTCCCGCTGGACCGGGTGATGGAGGGGATGTTCTCCATCTTCGGCAAGCTTTTTGGTGTCGAGTTCCGCCGTGTCGCGGACGTCTCCATCTGGGATCCGGCCGTCGAGTGCTTTGAAGCTGTCGCCAGCGGTGGCCGAGTTTGCGGACGTTTCTACACTGACTGGTATCCGCGTGAGAACAAGCGGCCCGGAGCATGGATGGACGCGCTGATCGGCGGCGGCCCGCGGGCTGATGGTGGTTTTGATCCGCACCTGGGCTTTATTGGCGGCAACCTGACGCCGCCGATTGACGGCCGGCCGGCCTTGCTGACGCACCGGGATGTCGAAACGATCTTCCATGAGTTCGGCCACTTGATGCACCAGTTGATGTCCACCGTCGAAGTGCGGTCACTGGCCGGAACGCACGTACCGTGGGACTTTGTGGAACTGCCCAGCCAGATCATGGAGAACTGGTGCTGGGAGCGCGAAGCGCTGGACCGGTTTGCGCGCCACTATCAAACCGGCGAGGCCATTCCGCAAGAGCTGTTCGACAAGATGAAGCGCGCCAAGACCTTCCAGGCCGCCATGGCCCAGATGCGCCAGTTGAGCTTCGGGATCATGGATCTGAAGCTGCACATGGCGTACGACCCCGCCCGCGACGGCGACGTGGTGGCCTATTCGCGCGCCATCCTGAACGGCTTCTCGGTGGCACCGCTGCCGCCGGAGCACGCCATGGCCGCGGCCTTCACTCATCTGTTCGGCGATGCGGTGGGCTATGGCGCGGGCTACTACAGCTACAAGTGGGCGGAAGTGCTGGATGCCGACGCGTTCTCGCGCTTTAAGGCCGAAGGCATCTTCAACGAGGCAGTGGGGCACGAGTACGTGGCCAAGATCCTCTCTCGCGGCGATAGCGAAGATCCGGCAGAGCTCTACCGCAGCTTCATGGGTCGCGATCCGGATTTAAGCGCACTGCTGGAGCGGCAGGGTCTGGCCTAGGAGTCCCGGGCGGAACCACCGCTTGCTGGCGCGCGCGGCTCGGTAGCATCCAGCGTTGCCGAGCCGCATCCAGCGTTACCGAGCGCGACCGCAAGGGAGCGGTCTTCACTTCATGTTCCTCGCCCGCCTCAATCTATTGAGGTGGCACGAAGGGCTGCGCGAGCTGCGCCAGCGTGTGACGCCCGTGCTTCTGCGCCAAACGCAGCAGCCGCAGGAAGACCTGGGCCGTCAGAAAGGCGTCGCCCGGCGCGGTGTGCCGGTCATGCGGGGTGATCTGAAATAGATCGCATAACGCATCAAGCGTGAAGCTGCGGATCTTCTCCCGGCCCGCGAACGCGCCGTCCTGCTCCAAGTGCAACGTCAGGTCCATGGTGTCCAGCGAGAGGTTCTGGAGGCTGAAGCCAAAGTGCCGTTGATAGCCCGCGTTCAGCATGTGGACGTCGTGCCCGATGTGATGGCCCACGATCACGCCATCACGCAGATAGGGGAGGAACTGCCGCAATGCTTCCGCCTCGTCCAGGCCTTGGCGGCTTTGCTCGCGCGTGATGCCATGGACGGTCACCGAACTGGTGTTGTGGCTGACCTTCAGCATCGCCTCGAAGCTATCTTCGAGCAATATCTCGCCACCCTCCACGGCCACCGCTCCAATGGTGATCAACCGGTCCTTGCGCGGATCCAGGCCCGTGGTCTCGGAATCGAGCACGACAAAGCGCACCAGCGCCGCCGGCACATCGCCGGGCCAAGTTTCGGTGAAGCAATCCTGATAGGCCGCTTGAAAGTCGGGCTCGCTCATCACTGCTTCTGCCAGCCCCATTCCGCCGTCACTTCCAGCAGCTGAGTCAACGACCGGAAGGCCGTCTTCAGCACCTGGCGTTCCTGACGGCTAAGGGCGGCGGGCGGGATGGTGGCCCCATCACTGCCTTCGCGAATGCCCGTGCGGGCCTGATGGTAGAGCACCACCAGCAGCGTCTGCTCCGCGTCACGCAGCAGGCTTTCATGCTGCGGCAACAGTTGCCGCGCAGCCCGCAGCCGATCCAGGGTGGATGCTCCCAGCACCATGCCCGCGGCGATTCCCAATACGCGACCGGCATCGGCCAGCGGGCCAATCGCGGTGCGCTGCAAATGGAAGACGTTGGACTTTTGCCCCGTATCCTCGACGACACCGTCTTCAAAGAAGGTCATCGGCGGCAGATGCTCCAGGCAATCATTGGCCATCAGGGCGGTAAAGGCCGGCCGGGCGCGCACTTCCGCCGCCACTCGCCCGTGCAACTGGGGCCAGAGCGGATGCCGGGGGTCCAGCGGCGCGGCATCAAAGAAAGGCCGCGCCAGCGAGATACCGGAGAGCACGGGATCGCCAATCCAGGTTTCAAAGCGCAATGTCCAATCGTCCAGCGTGGCGCAACAGAGCACGGGATCGAGCGCATCGTCGGGCTGCCGGTAGCCACACTCGGCCAATGCCGGCACAATCCGGCCCAGGGCATCTATGGCCACCGGCAGAGCGGCCCGGTCGCGCGTCACCGCGGCCAGCACCGGAGCCATCGGCGTCACCAGTTCCGCCCGGCCCGCCGCACCCAGAAAGCACCAGCAAATTTCGGTGGCAGTAGGCAGTTCCTGCGCGATCAGTCGCCGCAGAATCCTTTGGTGTACCCGGTGCGAGAAGCGGGCCAGCCACTCGACCGACCGGGCATTCACCAACTGGCTGAGCACCAGCAATTCAGCCCGTGCCCGCAGGCGCGCCAACTGCGCCACGCTGGCTGAGGCGTCAATGGCCCGCAAGATATCCACCGGGTCGTCCGCCAGCACCAGGGCCGCATCACCGCTGGACAGAACGCCGCGCCACGCGCCCGTCGGTGTACCGTCGCTGGTCACCACCAGAGCGGTAGCCTCACCGGTCAGCGCCAGCAACGCCTCACTCACCGTGCACTGCGGGGCCATCACCGGCGTGTCCGCGCTCATCCATTGCGCCACCGTTGCAGAGGCTGCCTCACGACTGGGTTCGGCCAATCGCCGCAGCAATTGATCGCGGGACAGCGTCCCCAGAAGACTACCTTCGCCATCGGCCACAATCAGAGCCTGGGCGTTATGGCGGAGCATTTGGGCCGCGGCCTGGGAGATCAGGGCATCCGGCCCGATCACCAGTGGCTCCCATGGCCCCAAGCGCTCGCTTAAGGGCTGGCTGGCCACTGGCGGCAAATACCCGCCTTCGGAGCCATGCGCGTTCACCGAAGCATGTGTCGCCAGGTACTGCTGCAAGCTGGGATAGCGATCGAGTAGAGGCGCGAAGTCATCCGCCGGAAGTGCATAGAGCACGACGTCGCTGGCCGTCTTGGCCGAGTAGCGGTACACCGGAGCGTCCAGGAATCGCTCCAGCCCGAGAATCTCACCAGCTCCCAGGATGTCCCGGCGGCGTTCCTGTGCGTCGGCCTGCTCAACCAGGCAAACCGTCCCTTGCTGAACCACGAAGATGTGGTCCCGATGGGCACCACCCTGCCAGAAAATGAACTCCTCGGATTCATGAAACTTCACCCGGCCACGTTCCGCCAACCGCAACAGATCCGGCATCTCCACCGTGTCAAACGGAGGGTGTTGTTTCAGAAAATCAGCAACGCGATACCGGATCGCGGAAGTTTGCATGGGCGGAAGGGTCCTCGCAGTGGACGCACCAGGTCCTGTTGAATGGAGCTGCCGCAGACGCTGCGGCTTGGTCATGAGTGTACCGGATTCGGTCACCGCTCATGGAAGCCTCAATAAATACGCCGCCCTCATGTTTTTCTGCCACTGAATGAGTTGGCGTAAGCTACTGTTGGAGGCGGTTGCACGTTCCGGCAGCTGGCAACGTCAACTCTTTCAGGCCCACTTGTCGCTGACACTCTGCCAATTCGCCACCTGGTTTGCCGCCGAGATCGCGGTGCTGTCCAGCGGCTTCACGCTCCGGATTGACCGGCACGAGCTGCGCGGTGAGAACGTGATCCTCCATTCGGCCAATGGCCAAACGGTGCTCCCCAAGTCCGCCGTGGTTTCTTTTGAAGCGTTGCCCGAGGACGCACCTACTCCCGAGCCTCAGGCTGCCGCTCCAGTAGCGTTGGCTCCGGCAGAACCGCCCCCACCACCGAAATCGCCGCGTGAACTGGTGCGGGCGGCGGCGGAACTGCATGGACTGCCGGCCGCATTTGTCGAATCGGTGGCCCGGGCCGAATCTGCGTTTGACCCGGCGGCCCTTTCGCCCAAGGGTGCCATCGGGTTGATGCAACTGATGCCCGCCACCGCCAAGGCCCTGGGAGCCAACCCGCACGACGCCAAGGAAAACGCCGAAGCGGGCGCCAAACTACTGAGGGATCTGTTGATCCAGTACCAGGATCACCCCGATCAAGTGCGACGGGCTCTGGCGGCTTACAATGCCGGACCGGGGGCCGTAAAGAAGTACAACGGGGTCCCGCCTTATGCGGAAACCCAAACCTACGTGGACCGCGTGCTGCGCCAGTATCGCAAGACCGAAGCGGTGGCCGCCACGCCGCGGTAGGCTCTCCGCTGGCCTATGCCGACGGCCTGACCGGAGGCCGCAAGAACGCCGCAACGCCAGCCCCCACGGCCGCTAGAATCGCGAGAGTGGTGTAAACCTCTTGGTAGCCCCCGGCCAGGTTGCCCGCTGCCCGCGCCTTGTCCATGATTCCGGCAAAGTAGCCCGGCACCAGAAAGCCGCACAAGCCCCAGGCCGAAAACAGAAGTCCATAGTTGGCCCCGACAAACTTAGACCCAAAGAAGTCCGCCGTAAACGACGGCATCAGCGCCAGATAACCGCCATAGGCAAACGCACCCAGGCACAGCCCGGCGAGCAGCATCACAAAGCCATCGGCCTGGCGCAGAAAGCCCAGACAAGCCGTGGCGGAAACAGCAGCCATCGCCAGCACGGCGGGGCGGCGGCCAAAGCGATCAGAGAAGCTACCCCAAGCCAAGCGCCCCACACCATTGAAGATGCTCATGACGCCCAGTGCCACGCCGGCGGACATGATGGCCGAAGTCTTGGCCATTTCCTGCAGCAGCGGTGAGGCTTCGCCGATGGCGGTCAAGCCGACGGAAGTCCCCAAAAAGTAGATGACCCACAGCGCGTAAAACTGCCATTGGCGCAGCATTTGGGCGGTGGTAAACGCCGCGTCACCGGCGGCCGCCGCCTTGGGCGTCCAACCCGCTGGCCGATAGCCCGCCGGGGGCACGCGGAAAAACTGGGCGGCACCGACGACACCGATCAGGAAGATACCCGCCAGGATGAAGAACGTCCTCGGAATCGTCTCGCCCAACTGCGCTGGATCTTTGCCAATCAACGCTTCCAGCAATGGCCCAAAAATCAACGGACCCACGCCAAAGCCCATCACCGCCAAGCCCACGATGAAGCCGCGCTTGTCTGGAAACCACTTCACACAGGTCGCGATCGGGGTCACGTAGGCGAACCCGACACCCACGCCCGCCACCACGCCATAGGCCAAAATCAGCCCCTCCAGCGTCTGCCCGATCAAGCCCGCCAAGGCACAACCCGCCGCCAGCAAGAGACCGCCCACCGAAGCGACAATGCGCGGGCCGCGCCGATCCTGCCAGAAACCGGCGACGATCATGCCAGCCGCAAAGGCCAGCAGTGAATAGCGGTAGGGAGCGATGGTCTGTGCCTTGGACCAGCCATGCAGTGTCGCCAGCGGACCGCGGAAGACGCTCCAGGCATAAATGATGCCCAGCAGCACTTGCACAAACACGGCAGCCACCGCATAGGGCACTCGGTTTACCGGAGCTGGCGCCGCGGTGGGGACATGAGAAGTTGCAGCCATCCGCCTTAGTCTATGCGAAGTACCGGCCATCTGGCTGGGTGATCGATTCTGACAACTCGATGAAATCGGGTCCCGGCAATCCTTTATCATGAAGCTCATCAAGGAGACCCTCATGCGCATCTTCCTCTGCTCCGCTCTAACGGCACTGCTGGCCGCCGCCCAGCCCGCCGGCAACACGCCCAAAGGTCTGGACCACGAGACGTTTTTCGACATGGAGGCTGTCGCCAGCCCCGCCATCTCACCCGATGGCGGCTTGATTGTCTTCTCACGCAGCTGGGCGGACAAGATGAAGGACCAGCAACGGAGCAACCTCTGGCTGGTGGACAAAGCCGGGCAGCGCGTGCGCCACCTGACCCCCGGCAACTGGCGGGATTCCGCGCCCGTCTGGTCGCCCGATGGCAAGCGCATCGCTTTCCTGTCCGATCGGGACGGCACCACCCAGTTGCACGTGATGTGGATCGACACCCGTGAAGTGGCCCAGTTGACGCACCTGGAACGCGCCCCAGGCAACGTTAAGTGGTCCCCCGATGGCAAGCATCTGGCCTACACGGTCCGCGTGCCCGATGAAGACCCTATCCTGCCCATCAAGCTGCCCAAGCGTCCGGAAGGCGCCCAATGGGCCAAACCGGCCGTGCTGGTGGACCGCCTCAGTTGGCGCAGCGACGGCATCGGGCCCACGGAGCGCGGCTTCACCCATGTCTTCCTGATTGACGCCATCACCGGCGGCACGCCGCGCCAGTTGACCAATGGCAAGTTCAACCACAGCCAGTTCGAATGGGCACCCGATGGCAAGACCATCTATCTGTCGGGCATTCGTAAGCCGGACGCCGAGTATCTGCGCAACGACAGCGAGATCTACTCGGTGGACCTGGCCAGCGGCACCATCAAAGCGTTGACCGATCGCAAAGGCCCCGATACCGACCCGCAACCATCCCCCAACGGCCGCTGGATCGCCTACACGGGCTACGACGACCAGAAGTTCACCAACCACGTCGGCAGCCTCTACGTGATGGACGCGGCGGGCAACAGCAAGAAGGTATGGGCGACGGGATTGCCCAGCCGTCCCGCCGACGTCACGTGGGCCCCGGATAACAGCGGCATCTACTATTCGATGGAGGAGCGCGGCACGGAGAACCTGTACTTCGTGGCGCTGGACGGCAAGCCCCGCCAGGTGACCGATGGCGTGCATATGCTGCGGTCGTTCTCCATGGCGGCCAATGGCCAGACCGCCGCCATTCGGTCCTCTTACCATGAGCCCACGGTGCTGGTGACCTTCGATGTGAAGCGCCCCGGGGCATCGCTGGCGAAGCTGGTGGACGTCAACACGGATGTGCTGCAAGGCCGCAAACTGGGCGATGTCGAGGAGCTGTCATTCGCTTCCAAGGACGGCCTGAAGGTGCAGGGCTGGCTGGTGAAGCCGGTGAACTTTGATGCGAAGAAGAAGTACCCGATGCTGCTGTTTATCCACGGCGGCCCCTGGAGCATGTACAACGTCGCCTTCAACTGGGCCTGGCAGAACTTTGCCGCCCAGGGCTACGCCGTGCTCTACATCAACCCGCGCGGCTCCACTGGCTACGGGCAGGAGTTCGTGAACGGCATCCAGTACTCCTACCCTGGCAAGGATTACGACGACCTGATGGCGGGTGTCGATGCGGCGCTGGCCAAAGGCTACATCGACGACCAGAACCTGTTCGTCTGCGGCGGCTCCGGCGGCGGCGTACTGACGGCCTGGATTGTCGGCCACACGAACCGCTTCCGCGCGGCAGTTTCGATGCGGCCGGTGATCAACTGGCACTCGTTTGTCGGCAATACCGACGGCCCTTCCTGGTACGACCAGTTCCAGAAGCGGCCCTGGGAAGATCCGATGGAGTACGCCGTCCGGTCGCCCTTGCACTATGTCGCCAACGTCACCACACCCACCATGGTGATGACCGGCGAAGCCGACCTGCGCACGCCCATCGGCCAAAGCGAGGAGTTCTACCGCGCCTTGAAGCTGCTGAAGAAAGACACGCTGCTGGTGCGGATGCCGGAAGAGTTCCACGGCTGGCGGCGCCCCTCGCACCAACTGGCGCAACAGCTCTATTTGCAGGCCTGGTTTGAGAAGTGGCGGGTGAAGAAGCCGGAGGGCGCGAGCGGCCAATAGGGGCCGCAGATTACTTCCGCCGGAAGGGCGCAGTGCTGACCACCGAGATCATCAACGTGTTGTTGGCTTCAGCGATGCGCCCATTGCGCTGCAGCAGCGTCTGCATCATGTAACCGGCTTCAAGATTCCATCCCGGTTTCATCTTCCAGCCCAGGGCCCCATAAGCCCGGTTCTGATCGATCACGGAGGCCGACTGATACGGGGCCACGTAGGCGAATATCTCGTCGTAGGCGGTAAAGAATAGCCGCCCTTTCACCGGCACGGTGATTCGCTGCAAAGCCCGAAAGCGGTTCTCATAGCGGTAGCGGGCCACGGAGCCATTCTCGATGACGCCCAGAAAACGGTTCTCAAAGCGCAGCCGCGTTGTCCAAACCACTTTTCCGGTATTGGAGCGTATCTGCGCCTGCTGCCATAGGCGATGCTCCGGAAAGCGAGCCCGCACCGGATAGTCGCCGTACTGGAACGTGTCAATGAACGCGTAGCCAGCGGTGAGCATCACTCGCGGATGTATCTGATAGTTCACGCCGGGGCGCAACAGCAACTGCTGCCACTGCGTGATGACATTGCTCCGGCGCCACTGGCCTTCCAGGTGGAGCCCCCAGCGCGACTTGCCCAGCGGGTGATCCCCAAAGTAGTTGAACCAGCCATGGTATTCGGGATCAAAAACCCGGCCGGGGCCATCAGCCGCACCCAACGGGGCGACGCTCAGCGCCGCCAGCAGTGCCCATCGCAAACAGGTGAGCGTACCCAGCTTCGCGAATACACTCGTTACACCCATTCAGTGTGCTCATCGGCCGGGAGACGGCCGCATGATAGGGCTACCGGGCTACCTTCGAGGCGCTCAAAAAGTTCGCGAAGATCCGATAGGCACCCGGAACACCTGCGGGCAACTGCCGGAACCAGGCGAGCGTCGAGAAGATGTAGGTGCCTTTGCCGTAGTTGGCCACCAGCGTCGATCCATCCTGCGGAGCTTCGCCGGGGTCCTTCATGCGGAACAGCGCCTGATACTTGGGGTCCCACTTGGAGGCGAAGTACAAGCCGCGCTCCTGCACCCAGCCCTTCCAGTCTTCGCCGGAAATCGCGTTGGGCGACTTCAGCAGCGGAGAATCCACAATCGCTTCGACCGCGGCATTCTCGTCCGTGACACGGCCACCGCCGGTCTCAATCGAGTACGGTCCCAGCTTGCTGCCCAGGGACTGATTGCCCGACCAGAAGCGGTTGTCAGCCACGTTGTACTGCACAATCATGGTGCCGCCCTGCTCGACAAACTGCATCAGGCGTTGCTGGTTGGCGCGCAGTTCGGGACGCGTGTTGTAGGCGCGCACACCGGTGACGATGGCATCGTACTTGGCCAGATCGCCGCGCGCGATATCGTCCGTGGAAAGCAGTGTCACCTCGCAGCCCAGCTGGCGCAACGAATCCGGCAACTCGTCGCCCGCACCCATCACATAGCCCACCTTCTTCGACAGGATCTTCACGTCGAGCGGTGTCACCTCAGCGGTGGAGGGCGGAAACAGCGTCTGCGGCGGGATGTGGGGGTACCGGATGACGTCGATGCCGTTGGCCAGTTCCCGGCCACCGACGCGGGCAATGGCCTTCAGTTCGCCGCGCTGCGCACCGGCTGCGGGCGTCAGCGTGAACTTCACCGTCAATTGCTCATTGGCATCGCCTAGCGTAAACGGAATGCTGGCCGGTTCGGCCTTCCAGCCAGTGGGCGTGCGGAGTACCACGTCGCCCGTGGCCTTCGCGATCTTGCCCGTCAGCGTCACTTCGATGGTGCGCGGAGCGACGGTTGGGAACAGCAGTACACGCTGGCTGAGTTCCACGGCGACGGCCGGGACAACAACCACCGGCCGCACCAATTCGCCATCGGCGCGATCCACGTAGCGGTTGTGCACCGGACGCGTCAAGTGGATCAGCTTGCCGGCCACATCCACGTCGATCTCCACGATCTCATCCGCGTCGTTCTGGGGCTGGCCCAGTAGTTCGGGCTTGGGAACGCGGTAGCGCGGCCAGTCCTTCGCTTCACGCAGCCAGTAGGGTTGCGACAATGGCTGATCTGCCGGGATCGCCCAATCGTAAATCAGCGAGGAGACTTTGTTGCTCTCCAGCTTCGCGCTCGCAAACTTGGAGGACTTCAGCGTCACCGGAACCTTGGAGCGCACGATCGCGCTGACGGTCACTTTCACCGTCGTCCCCGGCACCACTTCGGGCTTCTCGGCTGAGGCATCGATCCACAGGCCGGCAGCCAAGCCAATCGTCTCATCCAGTTCCTTCAGCTTCAGCTTGGACCAGGCGTCTGTCTTCGAAGCCAGCAGGCCGCGTGCTTCCAGAAGCACCGGCACGATCGCCGAAGGATCTTCCGCCTTAAACTCGCGGCGCGCACGGTCCAGCAAACTACCGATGGCCGCGCCGCCCGGGACACGACTCCACGCCATGTCCACACCCTCAAACATGTCCTTCGATGCCTTGTCGCCCGCGATCAGCAGGAGGTGGTTGCGGGAGCTGCCCTTGCGCTCCGGTGAGCCCATGCCCTGGCTGCGGTGCTGGCTGCGCGACATGCCGGCGATCTCGTTGTAGCTGTAGCCCAGCACCGGGTCAAAGTCGCCCGTATCGACAACGATCGTATCCGGCACCTTTTCGTTCTCGGCATCCATGCCAGGCATGAAGTTGAACAGGTTAAAGTAGAGCCGCTTGGCCTGCCAGGGCTGGACGAACTTCAACTGGTCGGCATACTTGGTGGGGTCCGCCGCCAAAGCAAACGCTTCCTTGCCCAGCAGCGCGGAGGTTTGGTGATGGCCGTGGCCATCGCGCGGCGTGCCGGAAAAGCGGAGCACGATCACGTCGGGCTGAAACTTGCGGATGGTCCAGACGATGTCGCGGAGCACTTCATCGCGCCCCCAGTTGCCGATCGTCTCCTGGGCGTTCTTCGAGAAGCCGAAGTCGATCATGCGGCTGAAGAACTGCTCGCCGCCATCAACGCGCCGGGCGGCCAACAGTTCCTGGGTGCGGATGATGCCGATCTTGTCGCCCTGCTCACTG
>JBIKMK010000554.1:0-3586 GCA_044359315.1 Bryobacteraceae bacterium
CTGCAGGGGGACGATGGTGCCGTTCTTGGCAAACCGCGGCAACTGATCCGGAGCGGCGGTGACTTCAATGCTGGTTCGCCCGCGGTACATCTGGCCACTATCCAGGTTGGTCCACTGACCGGGTGGAAGGTAGACGCGACGGCGGGTCTGGTTGCCGGTTAGGGGCGCGATCAGCAGTTCATCGCCCAGCATGAACTGATCGGGATGCGCGGCCGCCTCGGGGTCAAAGGGGAACTGCAGCGGCAGGGGATGCAGCACGGGATAGCCTCGATCGTTCATCTCCTGGAAGTAGGTCAACAGATGGGGTTCCAGTGAGGCCCGCAGAGCAATCGCGGCAGGCTGAAGCTTCATAAACGGGGGCCGCAGGGCGATTGGCATGACGGCGGCCAGCATTTCCGCCCGCTGGCGGGGAAGTCCATCAGTGGCGGAGAATTCCGTGAGGTCGAAGGCGGGTAGCGGGAGACCGGAGAGGCTAAGGTGCAGAGCAGCCCGCAAGGCGTCCGGCAAGCTCTGCGGTAGCGCGACGGCCGCTACCGGACGCCGGTCGGGAGAGAGAAATCCCGCATGCTCCCGCAGCAGTTCGCCCGAGGGTGGCTCAACCAGACTGTATTGATCGAGCACTTCTTTCAGGTTGTTCCCCGCGTGGAAATAGAAGTCGATCCGCCGCGAATCCTGGGCGGTGACCCCAAAGGCTCCGGAGGCGTTAGACAAGTCGAACCGGTAGCGGCCGGAGCGGGGAAAGCAGAGGCCATAGGCCAGGCTGGAAAGCAGGAACGGGCGGTCCGTCTCAACCACTTGCCCGCGGGCATTCAATTCAGCAGCCGGGCGTGGACCCAGTCCGAAAAACCGCTCACTGGCGGTGGCCTGAAAGGGGAAGCGGGTGGAGGTAGCTTCGCGAAGTTCGTCCGCGTTCTGGCGAAGCAGGGGGACGCCTTTGGCGGAGGTGACGGACAGCCGGAAAGGCCGCTTGGACAGTGACACCGTGAGAGAAGCGGACTTGATCTCAACCGACTCGCTGGTTTCGGTGACGCGCAGCGCCACGGGAGCCACGGCGGACGAGGGCCGGGCGACCGGCGTGGCCAGCCAGTCCCGGCGGAACCGAAAGCTGAGCGGGGAAATCCAGTCGATGGCCGCATGTCCATCGCTCAGCTTGAAGCGGAAAGCATCTCCATCACGTTCGACGGCGGAGATGTCAGCAGCGAGTAGCGGCGCCTGACAACAGAAGGCCACCGCGACAATCAACAGCGGCCTGGTCATCCGCCAACAAGGACCAGATCACGCTGGATCTCGCCGGTCACCAGCGCCTCACCGGCACCAATGTACATATTGATTTCGGTACGGACGCCGAACTCGGGCAAGTAGATGCCAGGCTCGATGGAGAAGCAGGTATGGGGGATCACGCGCCGGTCGTCGTGGGTCTCCAGGTTGTCCATATTGGCGCCGGTGCCGTGAACATCTTCACCAATCGAGTGGCCGGTGCGATGGAAGAAATACGCCTCCAGACCAGCCGCCCGGATGAAGCCGCGAGCCGCGTCGTCCACTTCAAACCCAAACAACGGCAGCCCCGCATTGATTGCCTGCTGCACGCGCTGAATGGCCGCATCCCGCGCTCCGGTGACGACGCCGAATACTTCTCGCATACGATCCGGTGGCGTGGTGCCGCAGTAGCCCGTCCAGGTGATGTCGTAATAGACAGCCCCGGGCTGCTTTAGCTTGGCCCAAAGATCGATGAGTAGCAGATCGCCGGGCTGGATCAGCCGCGACTGCTCCGGTGAGGGCTCATAGTGAGGATCGGAGGCGTGGTCGTTGACGGCCACGATGGGGCCGTGATCGGTGAACAGTCCCTCCCGGTCAAAAGATTCGAGGATGAAGCGCTGGACATCAATCTCGCCCACGGGCTGGCGCTGTCGCAGCCTTTCGCCCGCGAAAGCAAAGGCCGCTTTGCGCACCGCATCGACGCGCACTTGGGCGTCACGATGCTGCTGATACTGATCGGCGGTCCAGGTAGCCTCAAAGATCTGCACCAGATCAGCGGAGCTAGCCACCTCCACCCCAAGCGACCGGATCAGTTCCACCGTGCCGGCATCCACCATGGCCACATACGGCACAGCACATTGCGGCGAATACTGCATGGCGACGCGCTTGGCTCCGCTTAAGCAATCCGCCAAGGCCGCGCGTTGTGCCGGCCAACCGGCGTAGGCTACCAGACGACCGGGCAGCGGGTCCAGGACATGAGACTCAATCCGGTGCACGATGCGCACGGGCTCGCCTTCGGCTGGTATGTAGTAGTACCAGCGGCGCGTGACGTGTTGCGTGGGCTGAAAGCGCAGCACGCGGTAGGCCAGCGGGTCACGCTGGTGATGATCAAAGAAAAGCCAGCCGTCCAGCCCCTGTTCGCGGAGCGCGGCCTGCATCGCCGTCAGTCTTACAGTTTGTTCCATGCCACCTTCGCTTCCAGATTAGCGACTCCGGCGAGATCACGGGCATCGATCACCGAGAATGACAGGATATCGTCTCGCCAGTCCTGGCTGAGTCCATCGGGATGCTGGGTGGCCACGGTGACGCTGTACTCCTGGCGCGTCAACGAACAGCCAAAGGCGAAGCGGATGGCCAAGCGATCACCGGCTTGCAGCGGCCCGATCGGCATACCCTCCACTTGCGAGTTGGTGCCGTAGACATCCATGCCCAGGCGGTTGCGGATCAGAATACCCGCCACCAGGCTGGCACAGGCGCGTTGGACTTGCACAGTGATTTCGATGAGCAGCGGCTCTCCAGTGCGGGCCAGCACGGTGTCCCGCCCGGCCTGATCCAGCAGCCGGACCCGCTCGATCAGGCTGACCCCATCACCGTGGCGCGACCCCTGTGTGTCCTGCCGATGGTCGCCGGCCAAGGCCAAGCCCACGTAGCGGTTGACAACGTCATGGGGTGAGCCCAGCATGTCGACAGAACCCTCAATCAACAACGCCGCCTGATCCGCCAGACGCTTCACCAGACCGAGATCATGAGAGACGAAAAAGATCGTCTTGCCACGCTGCTTGAACTCTTCAAACTTGCGCATACAGCGGTTGGCAAAACGCACATCACCCACGGCCAAGGCTTCATCGACGATCAGAATATCCGGGTCAACATGGACGGCAGAGGCAAAGGCCAGGCGGACATACATGCCACTGGAGTATTCCTTCACCGGCCGGTCGAGAAACGAGCCGATGTCGGCGAATGCGGCGATTTCGGGCAGCCGCTGGTCGGTCTCACGGCGCGAAAAGCCCATCAGCTCACTGGTGAGATAGACATTCTCGCGGCCCGTGAATTCAGGGCTGAAGCCCGCCCCCAGCTCAAGCAGAGCAGCCACGCGGCCTTCGCGGCGGATGGTGCCGGAGGTGGGTTCGAGAATTCCAGCGATGATCTGTAACAGCGTGCTTTTGCCGGACCCGTTGGGCCCAACCAGCGCAAATGTTTGGCCGGGTTCGATCTGAAGTGTAATGTCGCGGAGAGCCTGAAAGTCTTGGTGGAGAGGGGGAGCGAACGGGAGAGTTTCCAGCAACCGGTCCGAGGGACGGCGGTAGAGGGGAAAGGTTTTCGAGACCTG
>JBIKMK010000555.1:0-3573 GCA_044359315.1 Bryobacteraceae bacterium
TTTGGAGGTTGTCGATGTTGAATTCCCACTCGTTGGCATTGAGACGCGGCGTCCGGTAGAACCAGAAGCCCGACCCGTGAAATTCATTGGAGCCCGACCGGGTGACCATCGCCACCTGGCCACCGGAGTTGCGCCCATATTCGGCCGTGGCGTTGCTGGTGAGAACCTTAAATTCCGCCAACGAATCGGGGTTGGCCCGTATCGGCGCGAAGTTGCCTCCACCCGCCGAGGTCTCGTTCGCGTCGATCCCGTCGACCGTGAAATTCCAGGCCCGATCCCGGGCACCGTTGACGTGCACGCCGCCACCGGTATTGGAACCAGAGACAACGCCGGGTTGACGGGTCACCAGATCCAGGGGATTGCGGCCCCGGGTTCCGACGATTGGCAAATCCCGGATCACCCGGTCACTGAACAGATTGCCGATATTGCCGGAGGTGGAGGTTTGCACCAGTTCCGAGGAGCCCGACACCTCGATGGTCTGCAGGTTGTCCCCCACTTCCAGGCGAACGTTCAACGTCGTCGGCTGGCCGATGGCAACAGCATTGTTCTTGCTCAGAAACTTCTTGAAGCCGGGAGCCTCAACTTGAAGACCATAAGAACCGGACTGCAATGCCTCAAAGGCGTAGCCCCCGGCTTCACTGGTTGTCACCGAGAAACTCTGGTTGGTGCCTTCATTGGTCAGCACCACCTTCGCGCCAACAATCGCGGCACCGCTTGAGTCGAGAATCGTACCGGTCATCCGTGACGTCGTACCTTGGCCGAGCAGGACCGCTGGCAGACAAGCAAGGGCGAGAGCCCGAAAGAAAAGAGCGCGAACGAACATGATAGTCAAGTATATCCCGGCACACATTGCCTAAGAGAACTTGAACCGCTCACCTCCGGCGTGTCACTAGCTGGCGTAGACGCCCTGGCCCTGGCCGAAGTAGGCCTCATAGAAGTGCTGGTAGACCGTGTCGCACTTCTGTTCGTAAAGCTCCGGCGTGTACGTCCGGGGAAGCTCATCCAGCACGTCCTTGATCGTCGTGAACACCATCGCGCGGGTCTTCTGCTGCTTGCGCCAATCGAGCACCAGCTTCTCTTGCTTCAGCTTGGCGAGTAGAGCCTTCGCTACCTTCTTCACGTCGGCCTCTTCCGGCTTGGTCAGCACGATGTCGGGCTTGGTCAGCAGATCGAAGATCACCAGTTCTTCTTCCGTCAGGTTCTCGGCGATCCCGCGCTTCTCTTCGTCGTTCAGCTTCTTCGTAAAGGCCATCAGCTTGGCGAAGAAGGTCTCGGCATTCAGTGATCCGGCGTTGTACTCGTCGATCATCTTCTGGAACTCTTCCAAAAAGTCCATCCGGGTCCGGTTCAGCTTCACCATCTGGGCCAGCTTCATTTGAATCTTCGCCCGGAGCTTCTGCACTTCCACCGGCTTGCGGCCTTTGTCGAACTGGGCCTTCAATGCCTCAAAGTCAATCTGAGACAGATCGATAAAGCGGGCCGGATCGTTGGACACGGGCGGCATCACGTAGCCACCGGCGGCGATGGATTCGTTCAGCAGCGCTTCGACATCGGCCATCACGGCCGAAATGTCGGCCACTGGAAGCTCTGACCGGATCTTCTCCGCCACCACCTTGAACACGTTGCAGATGGGGCTGAACTCAAACGCCGTGGCGTCGGGCAAGAGCGACTTGAACAGCCGATTCACACCCGTCGCCAAGCTCAAATACTGACGCCGGGTTTCGTCGTTCACCACGAACGCGGCCACCGCGTCGTCCTTCAACTTCTCGCGTTCAAAGCCCCGCGCGTCCCGAATCGCAGCCGGGTCCACCTTCCGCTCCAGGCAGAACGCCGTCGCGGTCGATAGCGCTTCCCGCAACTGCCGGACCAGGTCGCTTTTGTCATGGATCGGCGTCTCACCGCCACCACTTTGTGCGGCCCCGTAGATCGCCAGCGCCTTCTGCAAATTGCGGAATACGCCCACGTAGTCCACAATCAGACCGTTCTGCTTGTCCCGGAACACCCGGTTCGCCCGCGCGATGGTCTGCATCAGCGTGTGGTTCTTCATCGGCTTGTCCAGGTAGATGGTGCTGCACGACGGCACATCAAACCCGGTGATCCACATCGCACACACAAACACGATGCGGAGCGGATCGTCGGTGTTCTTGAACTTCGTTTCCAGTTCTTCCTTCACAAACCGCTTGCGGTGCGGCGCGATGTCCAAACCCTTCTTCTTAAACTCCTCAATCTCGTTCTGCGATTGGGAAACCACCACGGCCATGTCCGTTGCTTCAAAGTACTCCAGCCGCGCCTTTAGCTCCGGCTTCTCCATCGGATCGGCGGCGGCGAACTCTTCCCGCAGCTTGGCGAGGGCCACCTTCCAGTGCTTTTGCACCAGATCATACGTGCGGACCGCCGTCGCCTTGTCAATCGAGATCACCATCGCCTTGGCCAGCACACCCCGGCCCATATAGTGCGCCACGATGTCTTCGCCGATCCGTTCCAGCCGGTCTTCCCGCGTGATCAGTTGGTATTCCCGCTTGAACTCCCGTTCCAGCTTCACCTGCTGGTCGTCGTCCAGGTCCGCCTCTTCGATGATCGCGGCCATCTCATCGTTCAGGTCGTCGTTCACCAACTGGACTTCCGGGATGCGGTTCTCGTAGTACAGCGGAACCGTGTTTTCATCGTCCACGGACTCCTTGAAGTTGTAGACCGAAACGTACTCGCCAAACACTTCCTTGGTCCGCTCTTCCCCGGCCATCAACGGCGTGCCGGTGAAGCCGATAAATGCGGCATTGGGCAGTGCGCTCCGCATGTTGGCGGCGAAGATGTCGTACTGGCTCCGGTGCGCTTCGTCGGTGATCACGATGATGTCGGAACGCTTGGAAAGCTCCGGGTAGCGTTCACCGTGCTCTGTGCGGAATTTTTGGATCAGCGTGAAGACGTAGCGGTGATCTTCTTCATTCAGCATCCGCTTCAAGCTGGCGGCGCTACCCGCGCGGACGCTCTTCTCGTCTTCCAGCACGGCACCCGTGGTGGCGAAGTTGCGGTAGATCTGGCCGTCCAGGTCTTCCCGGTCCGTCACAATCAAGAAGGTCCAGTTGCCGTCCAACTTCCGCTGTACCTTCTGCGAAAAGAAGACCATCGAGTAGCTCTTCCCGGACCCCTGCGTATGCCAGAAGACGCCGATCTTGCCCCGGTTCTCTTGAATCCGCCGGACGGCGGCGATGGCGTTGTTGACGCCCAGAAACTGGTGGTTCTTGGCCACCAGCTTCGTTACGCCGCCCTTGCCTTCGTTGTAGATGGTGAAGTTCTCCACCAAGTCCAGCAGCTTCGTCTTCTCGCAGACGCCCCGGATCATCGTCTCCAGGCTGATCAGGCCGGGTTCGTTTTCGTCGTCGATCTTCTTCCATTCGGAAAAATGCTCAAACCCGGCCGTCATGCTGCCGATCCGCGCCTTTGATCCGTTCGACAGGATCACCACCGCGTTGTACCAGAACAGTTGCGGGATGGTGCTCCGGTAGTCGGACAAGTTCTTCTGATACGCCAGTTCCAGCTTCTGGTGGGACGCCTTCAATTCAATGAAGACCAGCG
>JBIKMK010000556.1:0-3572 GCA_044359315.1 Bryobacteraceae bacterium
GCACAACCTCCATCGTGAACGCCCGCGCCAGCTACTCTGGGCGGGCCTCCTCGCAGGGCAATAGGCCCTTGAAACAAAGAGAGCACCGTGGGTCTCCCCAGGTGCTCTCCCTTGTGGCGCGAACTGAACCAGCGTTGCCTTTCGGCAACCGCTCTACGAGAAGCGGTACTTCTGCGTCTTCTCGTCCCACAGAACTTTCTTGCCGTTCTTGTAGGAGAGCGTCGCCAGATGGCCGCCCACGGCCGCCTGTTGACCCGCGCGGGCCGGGGCGATCAGTTTGGCTTTGCCGGCGATGGCTTCAAACAGGTTCTTCACGTGGTTCTGCACGGCGGGGATGTCGTTGCCGGGCAGGTGGATGTTGATCGGCTTGCGGGCCGCCACTTTGGCCGGGGGCTTGCCGCCGAACTTCTCGGGGTAGTAGTTCAGGATCTGCCGGTTCAGCACTTCGATGGTGCCTTCGCCGCCCATGAACTGTTCGCCGTAACCGAACCAATCGTTGCCAAAAAAGCACGAGTAGTTGATGTGGAACTTATTGGGGTACTCGTAGATGGCCGACAGCGTATCCGGCACTTCGCGGTCGTCCTGGGTCCAGCGGTAGATGCCGCCGGAGGCCATGCAAGAGGTGGGCTCGGTTTTGCCGCAGACGAAGTTGGTGATGTCGGTCTGGTGCACCAGCAGGTCGGTGGAGATGCCGCCGGAATAGTCCCAGTAGAGGCGCCACTGGTAGTAGCGCTGCTTGTCGAAGGCGCGCTTCTTGTCGACGTAAGGCGCGGTGCCCAGGAACTTCTTCCAGTCGGTGTTCTGCTCAGTGGCGTCCTCGGGGATCTTGTAACGCCAGGCCGGATTATCATCAACCGAGTTGCGATACCAGAACGCGCGCACATAGTGGATGTCGCCAATCATGCCGTCCTCCACCATCTTCTTGGCCTGCTGGTAGAGCGAATTGGAGCGGTTCTGCGTACCCACCTGCACCATCCGCCCGGAGGCCTCGGCGGCCTTCACAATCTCCGCGCCTTCTTCCAGCGTGTGCGCGATCGGCTTTTCCAGGTAGATGTGCTTTTTGGCCTTCAGCGCGGCCATCGCCATCTCGTAGTGCAGATGCTCCGGCGTGGCGATGACGACGACGTCGATCGACGGATCGGCGATCAGGTCCTTGTAATCGGTAAAGGTCTTGGGGGTATTCTTACCCTTGGTCTGGACGTTGTCCTTGCCCTTGGCCAAGTTGCCCGCGTAAGTGTCGCAGACCGCCGTCACTTCCATCAGGTCGGCGGATCCGCCGTAGGCCATATTCATCACGTGGTAGCCGCGGCTACCCACGCCAATCCATCCCACCTTCAGGCGGGAATTCGCATTCTGGGCCGACAAAAGCGCCGGGGCCGCAATCGCGCTCGACAGGATCGAACGGCGGGAAACAGTTTCAGACATGGATAACCTCGCGGGGCTGCTCTCGAAGAGCGTTCCCGAATCTCAGTTTAGCCAACTGGCGGGCGCGCCCGTAATCGGGAGACGTTTCTCGCCCACCCCGTTTCCCTCGACTCTTCTCCCCCAGCACGCCACCCGCTACAATACTGAAGTGTCAATTCCCGCACCGGGCGTCGTCACCAGCTTACTCGCCGAAGCCAACAATGGTGACCAGCGGGCGATGGAGTCGCTGCTGGCGATCATCTACCCCGAACTGCGCCGCATCGCGGGCGCACTGATGCGGAAAGAGCGGCCGGGACATACCCTGCAAAGCACGGCCCTGGTGCATGAGGCCTTCATGCGGCTGTTTGACGGCGTCCCGATTCCTTGGGCTGATAGCCGCGAATTCCTGGTGGCAGCGGCCCGCGAGATGCGGCGGACACTGGCTGATCATGGCCGGCGCAACCGCCGGCAGAAACGCAGCCACCACTTAGCCACTGAGCTGCCCCCAGAGTTGCCGTTTGACCCAAAGGATCCGCTGGACGTTATCACGGTGGACCAAGCCTTAACCGTACTCAACCAGATTAGTGAGCAAGTGGTCCGCGTGGTGGAGCTGAAGTTCTATCTGGGGCTCACCATCGAAGAGATCAGCTCTGTGCTGGGCGTTCCAGTCACTACCGTCAAGGGTGAATGGAAGTACGCGCGCGCCTGGTTGAGCCATTATCTTAGCGGAGCCGCACGGCATTGAGCGTCCGCCTGGATCGCGAGATCAAGCGGGCATTCGATTCTCTCGCCGGACTGCCCGCTGACCAGCAGTTGGCCCATCTGGCCACACTGGACCCGCGTGTCCGGCAGGGCGTGGAGCAGTTGCTCGCTCTCGACTCCCCCGTCGAAGGGTTTTTGCTGCCCCTGCCCCATCGCTTGGGCTTGCGCGAACCCGCCCAAGAAGAACCAGTCATCCCGATTCCACCCGGCGCACTTCTGAACGGCCGTTACCTGGTGGAGCGCTATTACCGGTCCGGCGGTTTCTTCACTGTCTATCTGGCTCGTGACCAGCATCTTTACGATAAGCAGGTGGTGGTGAAGGCCCTGGACCGTCTGAAGGGCGCGCCCCTTGAAGTCGGCCTGGCCAGCGAGATCCGGGCACTTTCGCAACTCAATCACCCCGGCATCGTTCCGCTCTACGACCATGGCTGGCTGGATTCGGGCATCCCTTTTCTGGTGATGTCCTACGTACCCGGCCTCACGTTGGCCGAGGTGGCGGAAGCAGAGAGAATCCAACCGGAGCGAGCGCTTGCCATCCTGCGCGAAGTGGCGCTGGCCGTCGGCGCGGCGCACCAGCAGGGCGTGTGGCACCTGGACATCAAGCCTCAGAACGTCATCCTCACCGCGCCCGGCACCGCCGCTGAGAAGATCAGCCTCCTGGATTTTGGGATTGCCCACGTGCGCGAAAGTGCGGCCTGTCTGCACGCTGGATCGGCGGACTATATGGCCCCGGAACAGCAGCGGGGCGTGCCCTGTGCCCAGAGCGACATCTTCTCGCTGGCTGTCCTGGGATGCTTCATGCTCACCGGTTGCCCGCTGCGCTCCCTCCATGAGGCCAGCGCCGAACTTTCAGGCATTCCAGACTCAGCCCGCGATGCTCTGGTACAGGCGCTCGAACCTGATCCCACTCGACGGCCCGCGACCGCCGAAGCGTTCGCGGCCAAGCTCGCCTCAGGCCGCTCCTGGTGGCAACAGCCCTGGTTGGTGGGTTTGGCTTTGGTGGTGGTGGCCATGATGCTGATGGCCGTCCGGCTGTTTGAAGCCATCCAACCGTCATCTCTGGACCACACGGCATCCGAGCCCGTCACTCATGAAGCGGGCGTGGAACAATATCCGGCATTCTCGCCCGACGGCCAGCTGATCTATTACTCCGCGGGCCCAGATGGCCAGGCGGACCTCTGGGTCACCTCCCAGGGGGCCCCCCCGCGGCGGCTGACTTCCGGCCAGCATGGCGATGTGAAGCCCGCCGTCTCCTCCGATGGCCGCCGCGTCGCCTTTCTACGGAACAATCACCGCCCCTACATGGATCTGATGGTGATGAACGCCGACGGCTCCGCAGTCCAGCTGTTGATGAAGGAACAGCAGTTCCGCAACGTCGAATGGGGCCCCGGTGACCAGGTGCTGAT
>JBIKMK010000047.1:0-12497 GCA_044359315.1 Bryobacteraceae bacterium
T
Organism: Bryobacteraceae bacterium; assembly: GCA_044359315.1. Lineage (GTDB taxonomy): Bacteria > Acidobacteriota > Terriglobia > Bryobacterales > Bryobacteraceae > JAPKYZ01. The sequence goes on from JBIKMK010000047.1 coordinate 2, forward strand.
TTGATGGGAGTCCTCCAGTACCTTCAGTGCCGTGAGGAAGCTTTCCTCAACGCTCTTGAAGTCTTCAGGCGTAGGGGCGGATCTATAGGCGACATCTAGCGCGGCCTCGCAGACGGCTTCGATTTTGTCGGCTTCAAATATCGAAAGCGGGTGGCGATTGCTGTTTTTACTTTTCCGCAAGGCTCCGGCCCTTGCCGCAACGTCAATCCGTTTTTCGAGTAAGGCAATTGGGGACTCGAGTCTCTTAAGATCTACCTCTGTTTGCGGAAGGAATGGCCACATCTTGCGCAATTCCTCGCGGAGCCGCTTTTTCTCAACTCGTAGGAGACCAAGAAGCCGGGACTCAACAACACGGGCCAAACCGGAAAGCTGGCCGTCTAAGTTCGCCAGCCGCTGCTTTAAGGAGACTCGTATCTTTTGCATGGGCATCGCGAAATTGATGAGTAGAGAAAGGACTATCCCGACCACCAGACAAAACACAATAACGATGTTGTTCGCAACCTGTTGCCTTGGCTCGGGCCAATAGCTTAGACGAGCGGTAACCGGGTATCGCTTCTGCGGAAGAGCCAACTCCCGTAAACTTGGGTCCGGGTCGTAGTCGAGAAAGAGCTCACCTGTTTTCGAGCCTGCACGGAGAAGCCCGCTTTCGAGAAAGGCGAAGCTCGCCGCTGGAAGCTTTAGATCGAGATTGACAGTCTTGCCGGGGGCGACATAGCTTTCGCCTTCCAGTTTTTTCTCCTCTTCCAGTTTCTTCTCCTCTTCCAGTTTTTTCTCCCCGGGCATCTCCAGGCGCCAACGAAAGTGGTAAGCAATCGGGTCATCGTTACGAAGGCGGATTGTGCTTTGCTGGCCCTTCGTGAAAGAGATGTCAAGTTTCTCTGGAGTCGGACTGTCTACTCTTAGGCTGAACGGAACCTGAACGCGAATTGCCTTTAGCTTGATGATCTCTGTGGAAGTCGGCCCCGCTCTGTTCACCAGAGTCGCGGCAAAGACACCTGCCTGTGAGATCTTCGACACGTCAACCTTCAAATCCAAGCAGGTATTCGCCGCTAACGGTTGGTCAAACTTAGACTTGTCGACGGCGGAGACCGGACTGAGCGACCTCACTGTTGCAATATACTGCCCAGTTTGGTTGCGTGAGAGCCGCTCGAAATCGGAAAGCGCCAAATCGAGTTTGCCCAGATCGGGTCCACGATTACAGACATGCAGCGTAGTGGAAGCGCTGCCGTCCTTGTCAGCGATTAAGGTTGAATCAGACTCCGCGCACAGTTTGCACCCATCGGAGCTTTTTGCGGGACATAGCAGGCATGTCTGCGTCTGAGTCTCGGCCTTCTTGCTGTGATCCGGCGGGGGGCTTTGAGCCGCTGGTGGCGAGGCCGTTTGCTTGTCACAACACGTCAGAACCAGTGCGGCAACCATGGCAAGAACTTTACGCTGCATAGCGGCTCAGCTTATCACATACTGTATACATTAGTGGCGTTTACAAGTTGGGTAATCGCACACCCGGACTAGAAGGCCATTCCCGACTTGTCACAGCGCAGCACCTGGCGAGACCTGTTCTTGCCGACGTACTGTGGCGAAGCCATTTGAGGATGTCGTCGATCGGTGTTTCAGCGCCGCATTCTTCACCACAGCGGCGAGCGTAGATTTCCCGGAACTTCCTTGAAAGGCATAGCGTAACTAGGTATAGATTGAATATGCCTGAAGACTCCCTCGGTGTCCCGCCGGGAACGCTGATCATGTTGGTTTTGCGGGTGTTGCAGCATGGGCCGCTCCACGGCTATGCCATTGCGCAGCGGATTCACGCGTTGTCCGCCGATGTCCTGCAGATCGAAGAAGGGTCGCTCTATCCGGCGCTGCAGAAGATTCTGCTGAAGGGCTGGGCGGAGGGCGAATGGGGGGTCTCGGAGACCAACCGCAAGGTCCGCTTCTATCAGTTGACTCCCGCCGGGCGGAAGCATCTGGCGACGGAAGTGGCGGACTACGACCGGGTGACGCAGGCGATTCAATCCATCCTACGGCCGGCCAGGAGCTAACGACGATGGGCGAAATGTGGCGGAGAGTCCAGTATCTGTGGCAGCGCGGACGCATCCAGCGCGACCTGGAAGAAGAGATGGCGGCGCACCGGGCAGAAATGGGGGACCCGCGGACGTTCGGGTCCACCCTGAAGCTGCGCGAAGAGGCCAACGATGCCTGGGGCTTCCGGTGGCTGGAACAGCTCCAGCAGGACCTGCACTATGCGGCCCGCAACCTGAGCCGCTCGCCGGGCTTTACCCTGACCGCCGTGGCGGTGCTGGGTTTGGGTATCGGCCTGAACGTAACCGCGTTTGGCTTTCTGAATACGGCCATGTTCCGGCCGCTGCCGGGGATTGAGAATCCGCACACGCTGATGCGGCTGACGCGGCGGGCGCCGGAAGCGAGTTCGAGCAATGTCTCCTACCCGGCGTACGACTTCTATCGGCGCACCAATCGCGTGTTCCCGTCGATGTTCGCCATCTCCTCCAGCGAGCTCACCTACCAGGACAACGAACGCTGGCGGGCCAAGCTGGTGACCAGCAACTTTTTTGCCGAGATGGGCGTAGGCCCCGCCTACGGCCGCCTGGACCCACGAGAGCCGGGTGATGTTGTGCTCAGCACACCGTTCTTTGAGCGCCGCTTTGGCAATGACGTCTCGATTATCGGCAAGCCGATTCTGCTGAATCGCCAGGCGGCCCGCGTGGTGGGCGTGTTGGCGGCGGGCTTTCAAGGCCTGGACCCGGAGGGCGTGGACGTCTACGGCCTGATGGAAGACCATCCCCACTTCTTTGCCGAAAGCAAGTTGCTGACCAGTACCGACATGCAGCCGCTGCAACTCTACGCCCGGCTGGCAGCGGGCAGCTCTCCGGAGGCGGCGCAGGAAGCGATGCGGCCGGTGGTGAACGCGTGGAGGGAAGCCTCACCGGCCGAAGTCTGGAAGGATGAGTACCTGCATGTGGCTCCGGGTGCTTACGTGATGCAGGCCCAGGACAAGATCATCGTGCCGCTGCTGATCGCTTCCAGTTTGCTGTTGCTGGTGCTGGCCACCGCTTGCGCCAATCTGGGCAATCTGCTGCTGGCCCGAAGTGTTTCTCGCGAGCGGGAATTAGCCATCCGCACGGCGGTGGGGGCTAACCGGGGGCGCATCGTCCGCCAGTTGATGACCGAAAGCGCGGCGCTGGCGTTGCTGGGTGCCGGGGCCGGGTTGGCCTTGAGCATGGTGGCGACGACGGTACTGGTCCGGCTGCTGGACTGGCCTTCGTTGGTGGACGCCACGCCGGATTGGCGGGTGGTCGGGTTTGCCTTGGGCTCCGGCTTGCTGGCCTCGGTCTTCTTTGGCCTTGCCCCGGCGCTGCAGGCGACGCGGACGGACGCCAAGCGAGCGGCCCGGCTGCGGCTGACCCTGGTGGGCCTGCAGGCCGCGGCCAGTTGCATTCTGCTGATCGTTTCCGGATTGCTGTTGCGCGGGTTGAGCAAAGCCGTCTCCCAGGAGCCGGGCTTCGCCTATGCACAGTCGGCGGTGGTGGACCCGGACTTGCATGGTGTGGGCCGCGAAGGGGCGGCCGCGCGCCTCTACTTCAACGAACTCCAGTCCCGCCTGGCGCGGGTAAGCGGGGTGGAAGCTACGGCCATCGCCACCGTTCCGCCGTTGGGACGCCGCACGATCAGCATGCGGAATGCCGCCGGCACGATCTTGGTGAACCATATCAGCCCGGACTATTTCGTAACCATGCAGATCCCCCTGTTGCGGGGCCGCAACTTCCATGCGGGCGACCGGGAGGTGACCATCCTGGGCGAGCGCACCGCCAGCCGGATGTGGCCCAACCAGGACCCGATCGGCAAGGAGTTTGTCGCCTCCCCCGGTGAAGCTCGCTGGACGGTGGTGGGCGTGGCCGCGAATGCGCCCATCACCTTGCCTGGTGATTCCGATGCCATGGAGCTCTACCGGCCGATCGAAGATGCCAATCTCCGGGAAGCGATGTTGCTGGTGCGGACGGCGCGGTGGGGCGGCGTTCAGGGGCTGGTGCAGCAAGCGGCCAACGGAGTGGATCCGCTGGTGATCCCCAAGGTGACCTCAATGCGCGAAGGCATGGAGCGCCAGATGCGCAACTCCCGCAGCGGCGCGCTGACCGTGGCGTTTCTCGGGATCGTGTCGCTGACACTGGCGGTGGTCGGGTTTGCGGGACTGATCTCGTTTTCGGTGACGCAGAGGACCCGCGAGATTGGTATCCGCCTGGCTTTGGGGGCCACTCGTTGGGAGGTAATGCGGGTAGGGCTGGACCGGCTGCTGGTGCCGACCGTCTGCGGCTTAATCGTGGGCGCAGCGGCGGCGGCGGGCATGGCGGATCTGCTGCGAAGCCAGCTTTACGGACTCAGTCCGTTAGACCCGGTGAGCTTTCTGGGTGCCCCGTTGCTGTTTTTAGTGGTCGCGCTGGTCTTCTCGGTGGGGCCGCTAAGCCGGGCGGCGCGCGTCGATCCGTCAACGGCCCTGCGGCACGACTAGGCGACGGAGGGCGCATGGCTCAAGTTTCCGCCAAACCAGCCGATTTGATGATCAGCCAGCAGGAGATCACAGATGGGAATTTCGCCGCTTTCATTCACGGGTATCTCGAGTTTTTCGGCGGACTTCCAGACGATTCTGAACCGATCGCAGACCATTGCAGAGTTTCCTCTCAGAAACCTACAGAATCAGCGGACTGATCTGTTGCAGAGGAAAACGCTGACGACAACGCTGCAGGGGTTAGTGACGTCGTTTTCGTCAAGCCTGGAAAACTTGGGCAAGGTGGGGTCGGCGCGTGGCCTGGGCGGCAGCAGCTCCAACAGCAGCAAAGTGGCCGTGGGGTTGGTAACCGCTGACACTCCAGCGACTTACACGCTGAGCGACATTACGTCGGTGGCCAGATCCGCCTCGGAAACGTCGCTGACCGGTTATGCCGATGGGGCATCCATCTCGCCCAGCGGCAAGGTGAAGCTAACGGTTGGCACCACGACCTACGACATCACGCTCGGGTCCGGTGAGAATACGCTGGCCGGGCTGCGCAGCAAGATCAACGCGTTGGGCGCCGGAGTGACGGCCACGATCTTTACGACGGGCACCGGCGCCACACCCAACTACCTGTCGGTCTCCGCCGATGCGACGGGCGCGAAGGTGTTGAAGCTGGAAGAAGACCCCGACGGGACACCCACCGATTTGCTGACGGCGGCCAATCAGGGAGCCAATGCTGAGTTCAAGCTGAATGGGGTGTCGGTTTCGCGCGCCTCCAACAACGTCAATGATGTGATCGCCGGCCTCACCTTCACCGTGAAGGAGACCACCGCTGGAAGCGAGACGGTGCGGCTGACCATCGCCAGTGACCGGGCGCAGCTGCGGACCGCGCTGAGCTCCATCACTTCGGCCTACAACAGCCTGGTCGACTTCATCGATTCGCAGGTGGGTGAAGCAGCGGGGTTGTTGTCCGGCAGTTCGCTGGTGGGCCAAACTTCAAACGCGCTCCGGAGGTTCACCAATGTCAACGGCACGGGCACGATCAAAACCCTCACGCAGTTGGGTTTGGAACTGGGCAAGGATGGCAAGCTAACGTTTACCGGCAATACCTTCGATGCTTTGACGGACGCCCAGGTGCTCTCAGGCTTTGACTATGTCAACGACAAGACGGGCGTCGGGACGCTGAAGTCCGTTTTTGCGAGCATCGGCGACCCGGTCACCGGGTTGATCAAGCTGGATCAGGATCAGTCGGATCGCTCCGACACCCGGCTCCAGAATGCGATTACGACGTTGAATGAGCGGATCGTTGCCCAACAAGCGACACTGCGGCTGCGTCTGAGCCAGGCGGATACGCTGCTGGCAACCCTTGAGAACCAGAGGAAGTCGGTGACGGCCTCGCTTGATGGCCTGAATCTGACGCTCTATGGAAGGTCGAACGGCTAACTGATGCACCTGGATGAAATCACACAGTTGGTGGCCCGGCGCGAGCGCGAGTTGCAGGACGGTCCGCTCACTCTGGAGCGGGCGCAGGCGCTGGCGACGGAAAGCTTGCGGCTGGCCGCTGAGGTGGAGGAGCATCGCCGGGTGATCGTGGAAGAACTGAAAAGCCTGGACCGGCAGGGGCAGCTAGCGCTGGCCTTGGGTCATGCCCTGGAACCAACGATGGGCCGGGCCGCGATGGTGGACGTCGCAGGCTGAGCCCGCACGACGAAGGCCCTGAACTACAGAGCGTTGGGCTTCATGGCGGCGATCAGTGCCTCCATGTGCTTCAGATACTTTTCGAGCGCCTGCCGCCCGCTCGAGGTCAACTGATACTCCGTGCGGGGCACCCGGCCCTCGAACCCCTTGGAGCAGGCGACATAACCGGCTTCTTCCAGTTTGCGGGCATGGACGCTCAAGTTGCCGTCGGTCAGGGCGAGCAGCCGCTTGAGGTCGTTGAAGGTGAGCGCGTCGTTGGCCGCCAGGGCACTGATGATGCCCAAGCGGACCCGCTCATGGATCACCCGGTCCAGTTCCAGCGGGCTTAAGGTGGGTGCAGATGATTCCATCGGCGGCCGGGGTTCACTTTGTAGACGATTGCTTCTTGCCATAGGTGCCTCCTTTTTGACCGGCTGGCTTAGCCACCAAAGCGGCGGGCCACAATCACCCCAAAGATGACGTGAGCCGCACCAAACCCGAGCGCCAGAAAAAGATCTCCCGCGCGCACAAACAAGGCCACCGCCCCCAGGGCGACAAATACTCCACCAATCACCGGCACGATGCGCACCGAGAAAGCGCCGCCCGTGATCACGGCCGTGCCGTACATCATCAACCACACGCCCGGCAGAAGGTGCACCGCACCCGCCTGCCAAAGCGCTGCCGTCAGGAAGGCCCCCACCGCCAAAGGTGGCGCAAAGCTCAGCGCAAACTTGCGCGCGGGCCGGGAACTGAGCGAACTGCCGGTGCGGATGGACTTTTCCACCATGCCGAAGGCCCCAATGGCGATGCCCACCATGCCCTCACCCAGCCAAGTGGCCAGCCAAAGCTCCGGGCTGGTTTGCCGGGTGGCAATCCAAGCCGCGATCAGGGCCGAAATGCCCATGGCCACCCCCGCCCAACCCGGTACCGCGGTGAAGGCGGCGGAGCGTTCCATCGTCTCCCGGATGAAACGCAGGTTGTCGAGGGCGTGTGTCTGAATGGGACGGACTTCACCCATGGCTTAAGTCTACCAACGAATCCGGAAAAGGCGAAGTTCTTTGTAGGATAGAGTCAAATTAGATATGGACCCGCTTTTGATTCGCGCTCATCTGGTGCTGCCGGAACGGATTGTTCCCGACGGACAGTTGCTGGTCAATGACGGACACATCACCGCCCTGGGCAAACGGGTCCGGGTGCCCCGGGGAGCCCGCGAATGGGACGCCACCGGGCAGTATCTGGCTCCCGGCTTGGTGGATCTGCATGTCCATGGCGCAGCGGGTGCCGACTACATGGACGGCACGGCGGCGGCGGTGCGGACCGCCAATCAAGCCCATCTCCGGCACGGCACCACCACCATCTTCCCCACCACCACCACGGGAACGCCGGAACAGATCGCGCGGATGCTGGCGGCTTGTGCGGACGTGAGGGCGACATGGACCGCCGCCGATGGCGCGCGCATTGGCGGGGTACACCTCTATGGCCCCTACTTTGCGGAAGACAAGGTGGGCTGCCACAGTAAGGCGGGCCGGAGGGCCCCGGTAGAGAGGGAGTATCAAAAGTATCTGCGCCCTGGTTTGGTGAAGATTGCCACCTGTGCGGCGGAGCTTCCCGGAGCGGAGAAGTTCTACCGAGCGGCCGCTGCCGCGGGATGCCTGGTGACTTGCGGCCATTCGAACGCCTCCTGGACCGAGATGGCCCGCGCTTTTGCTGCGGGCATGCGCCATGTCGATCATTTCTGGTGCGCCATGAGCTCCGTGCCATCGCTGCGGGCTCGCTTTGGAACACCAATGCAGGGCAGCATGGAGCAGTTTGTGCTGGCTGAACCGGAGATGAGCACCGAGGTGATCGCAGATGGCGAGCATCTGGCTCCGGAGCTGCTACGGTTTGCCTGGCGGATGAAGGGTCCCCAGCGGCTGTGCCTGGTGACGGATGCCAACCGGGCGCTCGATTGCCCGCCGGGGCGCTACCGTTTCGGTCCGCAGGAGGATGGCGAATGGTTTGAGAGCAATGGCCGCGTGGGCCTGGTGCCGGGCGTGGGGTTGGCCAGTTCGATCCGCGCGTTAGACCATATGGTGCGGACGATGGTGCGGGTGGGCGTGCCGCTGGAACAGGCGGTCCGGATGGCCAGCTTAACCCCGGCCGAGCGTGCGGGCATCGCTGAAGAAGTGGGGAGCCTAGCCGTGGGCAAGCGCGCTGACCTGGTGCTGATGGACGCCGGGCTGCGGGTGAAACGCGTTTGGGTGGCGGGCGAAGCGGTGCCGGTTACGCGTCCGCGAGCAAGTGTTGGGTAAAGCCGAGCTCCACCAGCCGGTCAAAGGCTTGGCGGACTTCCGCCGGAATCTCGACCGGAGCTGACCAGCCGCGGGCCCCGTAAACCCAAAGCCGCTGCAAGTCTCCCAGCAGGATGGGACCGATCTTGGCGGCCGGCAGATCGGGCGTGCAGTATTGAGCGAAGGTGCTAGGCCAGGAGGACGTAGCGGCGGGCACTTCCGGCCACTCCACCGCCTGATGCGCCATCGCCCGGCGCTGCATGAACGGCTTTACGGCCACCAGCAGCCGCCGCGGAGCAATGCCGTGCCTGGCGAGCACGATCCGCGAGAAACGGAAGTTCTCCGCCGTGTTGCGCGCTTCCGGTTCAATCAGCAGGGCTGATTCCGGGACGCCCAGTTGGCGGCAGCGTTCGGCAAAAACCTCCGCCTCCGGCCGATCCCAGCCGGTGGCCAGCAGATCGCCGGTGTGGGCGATCCCGCCGGAGCAGACCGCCAGCGGCGCCAGGCCAGCGTGATAGAGCCGAGCCGCGTGGTCCGCCACCCGGAGATCATTGGTCCCCAGGACCAGCATCACGTCGGCGGGCTCCAGTGCCGTCGAAAGCTGCATGAACTGCCACACCGCTTCGAGTAACGCCCACGATTCCGTGGTCCAAACGGGGCTGGAGGAGGCAGACACCTTTCCAGTTTAAGAGGCCTGGAGCCTGGGAGGCTGCGGAACAATGATGCTGAAACACCACTCCCTCGCGGTCGTGGCTCGGTAGGCTGTTGCGCAAGAAGAGTAAATGCTTCCGAGCCGCGCGCGCCAGCAAGCGGTTTTCGACCTTTTCCGCAGCCTCCTAGGCCGCAAAAAGCGGCATCTGCGGCTCCAGATAGACCGCTTCCGGGCTCGCCTCGCGGCGCAACAGGCCGTGGGTGATGCGGATCTGCTCAATACGGCGGGCGATCATGTCGGGATACTCGCCGCGCAGAAAGGCGCCCTGCGAGTAAGCCTGCTGATAGGCCCGGGCCAATTGCGGGAAGCGCTCCTGGAGGAATGGCAGGAAGACGCCCTTGGTGGCAGGCTTCAGGAACAAGACGTTGCCCCACAGATGATGCGCCCCGGCGATCGAAGCCGCTCGGCCGATGGTGTCGAGGGAGTGGTAGCTATCGTTGATGCCGGGCAGGATGGGGCTAACCGAAATCCCCACCGAAACTCCCGCCGCAGCCAGCACGCGCACTGCCTCCAGACGGAGGTCCGGCCGTGGAGCCTTGGGTTCCAGCGCCCTCGCCAAGCCCGCGTCCATCGTGGTGACGGTGACATGAACGGTGAGCTGGTTCCGGTGGGTGATCTGTTCCAGCAGATCGACGTCGCGGCGGATCAGCTCCGATTTGGTGCCGATGTGGAGACGGCGGCCGGAATCTTGAGCAAATACTTCCAGCATCTTGCGGGTGATGCCGTAGCGGCGCTCCGCGGGCTGGTAGGGGTCGGTCGCCGTGCCCAGGCCGATGGCTTCCCGGCGCGGCACCCGAGCCAGTTCGCTGACAAACGCGGAGCGGCTCCACTGCTTGGCAAAGATCTGCTGGTCAAAGTCGTCGCCCGGCGAAAGATCCATGAATTCATGGGTATAGCGCGCGTAGCAATACCGGCAGGCATACTCGCAACCCCGGTACGGGTTGATGGTCCAATCAAACGGGGCACGCGACGATTCTCCGCCCGCAATACGGCCAATCCATCGCTTAGTGGGCAGCTCACGGTATTCCACCAACGTCTTGGCTTCGATCAGCCGGGCTTGGGCAGCAATTTCGGCGAGAGGCATAGCCTCACGATATTCGCTTTTTATTCGCCTTCTGTCAAGGGCCTTTTCAGGCGGTGTCGTTATCGTTCGATGTCCGGCTTCAAGAGTGGCTGCGGAGAATGTCGGCAGCCCGCTCCTGCTGGTCGCGGCTCGGTATCGGCTACTTCAGGATCTTGAACAGATTTGAGTAGTCGTCGGTCCAGAGCGGGGTGTTGGGTTCCGGAGCCGGGTTGTTGGCGGCGGCGCGGAAGCCGGGGCGGTCAAACACGCGGGGGTCGTCGGCCACCAGCACCCAATCGGCGGAAAACTGTTCCAGGGCTCCGTTTTCGCGATTCTCCACCTGGAGCGCGGTCTTGTTCAGCTCAGTCGCAATGCGGAAAACGATGGGCGCGAGCGAAAGGTAGCGGTTGGAGACGTGGATGGCGATGACGCCGCCCGGGCGGATGTGTTTGAAGTAGATCTGGACCGCCTCCTTGGTGAGCAGGTGGACAGGGATGGCGTCGCTCGAAAAGGCGTCCACGGCCAGCACGTCGAACCCATTGGGCTGCTCGCGCTCCAGCGACAGGCGGGCATCACCCATGACGATGCTGAGGGCGCCCTGGCAGTTCTTCAAGTAGGAGAACCAGCTGTTGGCAATGTCGACCACCAATTGGTTGATCTCGTAGATCTTCACCGTGTCGCCGGGGCGGCCGTAGGTGGACAGCGTTCCCGTGCCCAAACCAATCACGCCGATCTTCATGCCCTGATGGCGCAACTGCTCGATGGCCAGGCCGACGCCGGTCTTTTCGCCGTAGTAGGTGGTGGGGACGCGGGATTTGTCGGCCGAGACGTACTGCGCGCCGTGGTTGATAGTGCCGTTCACCAGCGTTCGCAGACGGCTGCTGTCGAGATCGGAACCAGATTCGCGCACGCGCAGGCCGCCATAGAAGTTGCGGGCCATAAAAACGTTGTCCTCACGGGCGGCGTGGACATCCTGATAAACGGTGGCGAACAGGAAGATGGTGGTGCCCGCCCACAGAATGTCGGTGATCCAGGAACGGCGGTAAAGCGCCATCAGGGCGACAAAGCCCGTGATGGCCAAGCCGATGCTGAACTCAAAGTGGAAGGTGAGTAGCACGGGAGCAATCAGGCTGATGAACAGGCCGCCGATGGCGCCGCCCACCGAAATCATCAGGTAGAACTCCGTCAAGTACTTGGGATGCGGCTTCCGTTTGGCGACTTCCCCGTGGCAGAACATGCAACAGATCAGCAGCCCCGCCGAGTAGGCCGCGACATAGGCCTTGATGTTGACGTCTTCCAGGCTGCGCCAGATCGGGTAGGCCATCAGGGTCAGCGTGACGGCCGTGAGCACCGAAAAGAACCAGGGCTTGTACCAGAAATCAGAATCGAAGGTGAGGATGAAACTGAGCAGGTAGAGCGACAGCGGCAAGACCCAAAGGAACGGGATCGCGGCTACGTTCTGCGACATGTGGCTGGTGACGGCCAACAGCAAGATCGACGCGCAACCTGCCAAGCCCATCCAGATCAGCTTGTCTTTCATCGTGGGCGGCCCGGGAATGGGTTCCGGCGCGGCAGGAACGGGTTCCTCGGCCGGCGTCTCCAGGGCGGCACCGGCTTCTTCCGGATCGTTGATGCCTAGCACTGGCTCCCGCTTCACGGGCACGGGCACGGCGTTGGTGATCTCCATCGGCTTGTCGATCTGCCGCACCTGCCAGGCCGCATAGCCGCACAGGGCGACAAACAGGAGGTAGAGCGCGGACCAGACATAGCCCTGGAAGCTCAACGGGATGTTCGGCTCCACCACCACCGGGTAGGCGATCAGCGCGATCAGCGAGCCCAGGTTAGACAGCGCAAACAGGCGATACGGCAGACGCCCCGGGTTGGTGGCCGCATACCAGCTCTGCAACAGCGGGCCGGTGCTGGACAGCATGAAGTAGGGCAGGCCGACGGTCAAAAACAGCACCAGCAGAATGCCCACCAGCGGATTGCTGCCACCTTCGGGCTTCAGGAACGCCCGCGGAATGATCGGCAAGAACAACAGGCTGGCCAAAAGCAGACCCAAGTGCACCCGGGCCTGCTTTTTGGGGCTCAATTGCGTCTGCCGGTGCGAATAGCCATATCCCGCCAGCAACAGCATCTGGAAGAACAGCATGCAGCTGGTCCACACCATCGCGCCACCGCCGAACCAAGGGAGGATCATCTTGGCGATGATCGGTTGCACCTGAAAAAGCAGAAAGGCGCTGACGAAGATAGTGGCCGCAAAAAGAAGCATC
>JBIKMK010000558.1:0-3565 GCA_044359315.1 Bryobacteraceae bacterium
TTGGGCCGGAAGATGACGGCTTCGATGTTGAGGTTCTCGCCCTCCAGCTTGAAAAAGTGGTTCTCGCGCTTGCCGGTCAGTTCGGCCTTCAAACCACGGCCAAGCTCTTCAAAGTCCGGATAGCGGTGCTCCGCGGCATCCCCGCACCATGCCACCAGCAACACCTTGGCGGCCTTCTCCATTGCCTTGTCGTTCATGACGGTTCGCGCGCCGCTCCAAGCCGTGTCCAGTTTTACCTTGGAGCCGGTGAAGATGTTCCAACTACTAATCTGCTTCTCACCAACGTAAACGGCCATGCCGTGAGTACATCTACCTGGGTCCCTGACGGAAGCCATGCCCGCTTGGGGCGGTGGGCATGTCATAATGACGGTGAACGGGATGGACTCCGCCAAGAGAGTTGAACAGCAAGCGTACGGCTGGCGCCAGCCCGGCTCGGTGCAGGATTGGCTGCTCGATGAGCCATGGGAGTTTGAGTTCTTCCAGGCCGTCAAGCTGCTGGAACAGATGAAGCCCGGCTGCCCACCCGCTGGTGAGGGCCTGGATCCCGATCAGGAAAGCATTCACTTCCGTTCGCGTGTGGAACTGGCCTTTGCCGCAAGCGAGGTGGATGAGGTGGCCGCGCCGCCGCAGCCTGGGATGCCCTACACGCTGACCGCGAATATTTTTTCCCTGGGGGGACATCCGGTCCGTTGCCTTTGATCGATACCCAAAAGGTAATCGAACGCGAGTGGCGGAAAGACCATGGAATGCTGGCCTTTCTGGACATGTTCCATCACCGGTTGATGGCGCTGCTGGTGAAGGTGCGAAAGGCGCATCGGCCCTCGCTGTGGTCCGTTGGGCCCCATCAGGGGCCGGTGGCCCAGTACCTCTTTTCGTGCTTTGGCCTGGGTTTGCCGCAATTGCGTAACCGGTTGGGCTTACCGGATCGCTGTCTGCTGTTTTACTCGAACATCCTGTCGCATCACCCTCATTCCGGCTCCGGACTGGAAAGGCTGCTGAGCGACTATTTCCAGGTTCACGCGGCCGTGCGCCAACTGGAGGGCACCTGGCGGCCCATTGAGCCAGAGGACTGGACCGCGATCGGACAGACGGGACGCAACCAGGAACTGGGCCGTGGCGCTTCACTGGGCGCGCGGGTCTGGGATCAGCAGGGCCGGTTCGCCGTGACAGTGGGTCCGCTACGCTTGGCGCAGTTTTTGGACTTCCTGCCCTTGCCGGATCGTTACCGGCCGATGGGTTCGGGCTTCCGGCCGTTGTGTGAGATGACTCGGTTCTATGCCGGCCAGCAGTTTGAGTTCAGCTTCCATTTGCGCTTAAGCGCCCGCGATGTTCCCGGCAGCCGTCTTTCCAGTGATCCTCAGAAGGGCCGGACCTGGCTGGGATGGACGTCGTGGCTGCACGATGACTCGGCCGCGATGCCGGATGGCCAAGTAAGGCCCGATGGTAAGGCAAGACCCGATGGTGAAGTCCGATTGAGTGGCCGTCAGCCTCAGTTTCCGCCGCGATTGCGGAGTAGGTAACAAGCATGCCTGAGTACTTACAGGACGAGAGTCCGATTCTGATCTCGACGCCGTTTGGCGACGGCGCGGTCCTGGTGGAGTCCTTTGAAGGTGAAGAACAGATTTCGGGACTTTTTCACTACCGCGTGCAGTTGCTGTCAGAGAACCCCTCGCTCAGCTTCGATTCGATCATCGGACAAGGGGTGACCCTCACCTTCCCCTTGGTCAGCGGCGACAAGGAGTACCGGCACGGTATCGTGGGCCGGTTTCGGCTGGCTGCGCCGGGGAAAAGGCTGACCCGCTACGTAGCGGATGTTTACCCCTGGCTCTGGCTGATGACGATGAACTCGGACTGCCAGATCTTCCAGAACAAAACCGTTCCCGACATCATCAAGCAGGTGTTTAGTGATTTGGGCTTTACTGATTTCACTGATTCGCTGACCGGCACCTATGATCCCCGGGAGTACTGCGTCCAGTACATGGAGTCCAGCTTTGCTTTTGTCTCCCGGCTGATGGAGGAAGAAGGCATCTTCTACTTCTTTGAGCACCAGGATGGCAGCCACAAGATGATCCTGGCCGATGACGCCAGTGCCTACAAGCCCATCAACGGTTCCAGTTCCGTGGAACTGCGCCCGGCGGATGCTGAATGGGCCAACGAAGAATCTATCGACGAATGCAGCCTGGAGCAGCAAGTCACCGTCGGCCAGTACAAGCTGGATGATTTTAACTTTGAGACGCCGGCGATTGATCTATCGTCGACGGCTAGCGGCACCGCCACCGCCCGCGCCATCTATGAGTATCCGGGCGGCTTTATCAGCAAGGATAAGGGCGAGGCAATCGCCAAGAAGCGGCTGGACGCCAGGCAGTCGCAAGGGAAGCTGTTGCGCGGTAGCGGAGCCTGCCGGGCCTTTCGCGCCGGGGCCAAATTCACCCTCACCGGGCACCCCACTGAGGCGGTCAACCAGGAGTACGTATTGCAGAACGCCGTGATTCGGGCGGATCAGTCCAGTGCTTACTCCAACTCATTTGAGGCATTTCCGTCGACGACGGCATTCCGTCCGTTGATCACCACGCCGAGGCCCCGGATTTACGGCGCGCAGACCGCGACGGTGACGGGCAAAGCGGGCGAAGAGATCTGGACGGACAAATACGGCCGCATCATCGTGCAGTTCCACTGGGACCAGAAAGGGACCAATGACGAAAAGTCGTCCTGCTGGGTCCGCGTCGCCCAGGGTTGGGCAGGGAAGCAGTGGGGTAGCTTTTTCCTGCCGCGCATCGGCCAGGAAGTGATCGTCAGCTTCCTTGAAGGTGACCCGGACCGGCCGCTGGTGACTGGTGCCGTCTACAATGCCGAGCAAACGGTGCCTTATCCGCTGCCGGCGGAGCAAACCAAATCCACCATCAAGAGCAGCAGCTCAAAAGGGGGCGTCGGCTTCAATGAGATCCGCTTTGAGGACAAGAAGGGCACCGAAGAGGTCTTCATCCAGGCCCAAAAAGACTTTACGCTGAAAGTGATCGGCAACGAGATGCATACCGTGGACGGTTTGACGCGGATTGTGCGTGTCAACAAGGGCAACGAGATCCATGCCGTCAAGGGTACCCGCAACCTCACCGTCAACGGCAACGAGGAACACGCCAATACGGCCAACTACCGGCATCAGGTGGAGCACGGCAACTATACGCTCGATGTCGACGGCGACATCACCATCATCGCCACCGGCAATCTCTCGATTAAGGCTGACGGGTCAGTGAAGATCGAGGCGGGGAAGGACTTCTCGATCAAAGCCGGCACAACGCTGGCCAGTGAGGCCGGGACCTCGCTGACGAACAAGGCCGGCACATCGCTGACCAATAAGGCCGGTACCGACCTGACCAACGAATCCGGCACCGGCATGACCAACAAGGCGGGCACGACGCTCGACAACAAGGCCAGCGCCATGCAGACCGTCGATGGCGGCGGCATGCTGACGTTAAAGGGTGGCCTGGTGAAGATCAACTAGCGTGAAGAGCAACTAGCCATGGCTGAACCAACCACTCTTGAACGGCACGACGACCAGGGCCGTCCG